>CBIMJO010000044.1:0-17107 GCA_966244135.1 uncultured Actinocrispum sp.
GCTCACCGGCTTCGATGCGCCGTGCCGCATCTTCCTTCAACCCCTCGATCATGCGCAGGCCCAAGCGCATGGTGGGCTGCTGGCGAGGCGTATGTGTGTCGGGCGTGCTTACTTCGGTCTCTCCGTCGGCGACAAGCAGCAGAGCCACCCCGGCGGCGATCACCACGAGACGCCACAGCATCCGCCGGGTAACCGGCTTCGCCTGGCGGACCACACCCAGCGGTTCGATCACCGTGCTACGCAAGGCCATCTGGGTCGTCGTCAACGCCAGTACCGGCACGCCAACCAGGATCAACGCGACCAGCCAGGCAGGCGGGGTGAGGTCGCTGGGGAAGAAATTCTCATTCGCCACAACGATGTCCGCTGCCGACGCGCGCAGGAGCAGGAACAAACCGCCCCCAAGCAGCAGCCCGAACGCCGCCCCCACCAGGGATTCCGCCGCCGCGATCCGCCGCACCTGCGTCGCACCCGCACCGACCAGACGCAACGCCGCCAGCCGCCGGTCCCGTTCCGCGCCGGCAACCCGAGCGCTGCTGGCGACGAAGATGAAGACCGGGATCAGCAGCGTCACCAGGCCGACGACCAGAACGATCACCAGCTGGGTCGGCAGGTCAGGGGACAGGGTCGGCATACCGAACCGGTACACCGGAACCGCTTGGTCGAACTTCGTGTCCGTGCCGATGATCGCCAGCAGTTCGTGCGGCTGGGACAGTCCCGGCTGCCCGATCGTGCCCACGATCCGTTCGGACAGCCGGGGTTTGAGCAGCGCCGAGTCGGCCGAGGCCAGCAGCTTCGCCAAGGCCGGTGACACCACGCTCTCGCCCGGTCCGGGCAGCCGGTCGATCCCAGGCATGTGCGGTGTGTTCGGGCCGGTCGCACGAACGAACTCCCGGTCTATCAGGACACCATGGAAGCTCGTGGCCGAGCGAGCGACCTCGATCGCGTCCACACCGGGCAGTTGTTCCTGGTTGGCCGACGTCCGCGCGCTCATGCGCTCACTCCGGGCCTGCATCGCCGGCTGGATCGCCGCCGCCACGAGCAGGACCCACACGGCCAGCCCCACGCCGACAGTCCCGAGCACCAGCCGGACCAGCGTCGTCATGGAGTTCCGGCCGCCCCCGACAGCCAGCCGTACTCCCATCGCCAGGTCGCTCAGCATCGTCCTCACAACTGCCCCGCGGGAACGACGTCGACCTGCCGTGACCGCCCGTCTCGCACCACGACCTCCCGGTCGGAGTAGGCAGCCACCCGCGCTTCATGCGTGACCAGCAGGATCGCCGCACCGGTCTGCTGGGCAGCCTCGACGAGCGACGTCATCACGCGTTCACCGTTGAGCGAATCCAGCGCCCCGGTCGGCTCGTCGGCGAAGATCACCCTGGGCCGGGTCACCAACGCCCGCGCCACGGCGACCCGTTGCCCCTGGCCGCCCGAGATCTCACTCGGCCGATGCCGGGCGACGTCGGCGACCTCCAGCCGGTCCAGCCAGTCCCGGGCCCGCCGCTCGGCTTCGCCGCGCCGCACGCCGCCCAGCCGCAACGGCAGCGCGACGTTCTCCAGGCAGGAGAGCTCGACGACGAGCTGCCCGAACTGGAACACGAAGCCGAAGTCGCTGCGCCGCAACGCACTGCGCGCGGTGTCGGACATCGACGACAGGTCCCGGCCGTCGTAGCGGACGGTGCCGCTGTCCGGACGGATGATGCCTGCCAGGCAATGCAGCAACGTCGACTTGCCCGAACCGGACGGCCCCATCACCGCGACGACCTCACCAGCGCACAGGTCCAGCCCGGCGCCATCAAGTGCTTTGGTCTGCCCGAAGGACTTCACGAGGTCAACCCCGGACAGCAACGGATCCCCCGTCATGGACTCACCTGCCGGTGCAGCTCGTCCAGCCGGGCCGCGGTCAGCTCCAGCCACCGCAGATCCGCTTCTAAATGGAACAGCGCGTGGTCACAGATCAGCTGGTCGGCCAGGTCGCCGCTCGACTTGCGCTTGGTCAGCTCGCGCATCGCCCGCAGGTGCGCCGACCGCTGCTGATCCAGCACGTCCGCGGCGCTCCGGTCGGACATCAACGCCAGCACCACCTTGGTGTACAAGGTGTTCTGCAGGTACAGCGCCGGATCCTCCGGCGTCGCCAGCCAGTCCTCCAGGTTGGTGACCCCGGCATCGGTGATCGCGTACCGCTTGCGCTCCGGACCACCGCCCGGCTCCACCCCGCTCTCCTGCACGAGCCCGTTGCGCAGCAGCCTGGACAGCGTCGAGTAGACCTGCCCGTAGTGCAGCGGACGGTCCTGCCCGAAGCGCTCGTCGTACGCGCGCTTGAGGTCATAGCCATGCCTTGGCCCAGTCTCCAGCAGACCCAGCAGGGTGTTCCCGATCGACATGCCAGCGACTCTACACCGGGTGTATACGCACCGTCTATACACCCCGTGAATAGTGGTCTGAGCTGCGCTTTAACCAGTTCGCGAAGAACGGCTTATTGTGGAGAGGTGGGTGCACATGATGTGCGGCTGGTGCTCGACTTCCTGAACACGATCGACATCGAGCAGGGCTCTGACGATCTGAATACCGACGCCAGCTGGCTGGCCTGGACCAGTGCCAGGCAACTACGTGAAAGCAACCTCGTCCATGCCCGCGCGGTCCGCGACGCCCTGCGCGCGACACTCGGCGATCCCGGTTCCAACCCCAGCGAACTGGCCGAACCGCTTCATGTCTCGCTGGTCGCCGGCCTGCCGACGCTGACCGGGCTGGACGCAGTCGGATCCGTGCTCGCCGCGGCCGCGCGCCTGGCCGTTCTGGGCGAATGGGAACGGTTCAAGATCTGCCCGGCGGACACCTGTCACTGGGCGTTCTTCGACCGGTCCCGCAACCGGTCGCGGACCTGGTGCTCCATGCAGGTCTGCGGCAACCGGGAGAAGGCCCGCGCCTGGCGAGAACGGGCCCGCGCCACCGGCTAGGTGAACAAGTGGGCGATCGTGTAGATCGCCGGCCCGGCCAGCGCGCCGACCACGGTGCCGTTGATCCGGATGAACTGCAGGTCCCGGCCGACCTGCAGCTCGATCTTGCGCGAGGTCTCCTGCGCGTCCCAGCGGTCGATCGTGTCGGTGATCAGCGTGGTGATCTCGTCGCGGTAGTTCACCACCACGTATGCGGCCGCGTCGAGCACCCACCCGTTGACCTTCTCGCGCAGCGCGTCCTCGCCGGTCAGCCGCTTACCCAGGGAAAGCAGCCCGACCCGCACGCGCTTGCGCAGCTCACTGGACGGGTCCTCGGCGGCGTCCAGGATCAGGCGTTTGACGTTCGTCCAGGCCGAGCCGATCACGTTCTGCACCTCGCGGTGCTCCAGCACCTGGTGCTTGACCCGCTCCGCGCGCTCCATCATCTCCGGGTCATGCTGCATGTCCCCGGCGAAGCCGACCAGGAACCGGTCCAGCGCCTGGCGCATCGGGTGGTTCGGCTCGGTCTTGACCAGCCAGGCGAACGACAGCACCTCGCCGTAGATCCGGTCGGCGACGATGGCGTCCACGAACTTGGGCGACCAGGTCGGGGCCCGTTCGGAGACCAGCCCGACGAACTTGTCGTGGTTCTCCTTGACCCACTCGTAGGCGCGGTCGCACAACAGGTCGACAAGCTGCCGGTGAGTGCCGTCCGCGAGCACCCGCTCCATCAGCTTGCCGATCGGCGGGCCCCACGGCACGGCCACGATCCTCTTGGTGACCGCCTGTTCCAGCACGGCCTGCACGTCCTCGTCCCGCAGCACCGCGACCAGGCCACGGACCACGGTCGCCAGCTCCTGGGTGACGCGTTCGGCGTTCTCCTCCCGCGCCAGCCATTCACCGAGCCGCCGGGTCAGGTCGACCCGGACCAGCTTGTCCCGCACGACCTGCGGGGACAGGAAGTTGACCCCGACGAACTCACCCAGACTGTCACCCAGGACGTTCTTGCGGTTGGGGATGATCGCGGTGTGCGGGATCCGGATGCCCAAGGGGTACCGGAACAGTGCGGTCACCGCGAACCAGTCGGCAAGGGCACCCACCATGCCCGCCTCGGTGGCGGCGCGCACATACCCGACCCACGCCGGTCCACCCGCGTTCTCCCACGCCCACGCGACCCCGAAAATCACCGTTGCGCCGATCAGGAATGCCAGCGCGACCAGCTTCATCCTGCGCAGCGCGCGCTGCTTCTCGGCGGCTCCGGGGACGGCACCCAGTTGCTCCACACCTTCATTGTCCGCGAGGATCAGCCATCGTGCGTCGTCCAGCTCTCACTCCACGGCTGCAGCCGTTCACCTCGACGATCTTCGCCGAGATGACCGCGCTGGCCACCAAGACCAACGCCGTCAACCTCGGCCAGGGCTTCCCGGACACCGACGGGCCGCCCGCCATGCTGGCGAAAGCCCAGGAGGCGATCGGTGCCGGCCTGAACCAGTACCCGCCCGGACCGGGCCGTCCCGAGCTGCGAGCGGCCATCGCGCAGCACCGGACCAGGTACGGGACGTCCTTCGACCCGGACACCGAGATCCTCGTCACGGTCGGCGCGACCGAGGCCATCGCGTCCACGCTGCTCGGCCTGGCCGGGCCGGGTGACGAGGTGCTGCTGATGGAGCCGTACTACGACTCCTATGCCGCCTGTGTCGCTTTGTCCGGAGCGACCCGCAAGGTCGTTCCGCTGGTCGAGGTCGAGGGCAGGTTCGCCCCGGACATCGACGGGTTGCGCGCCGCGATCGGCTCTAACACACGGTTGCTGCTGCTGAACTCCCCGCACAACCCGACGGGGACCGTGTTCACGCGCGAGGAACTTACGGCGATCGCTGAGTTGTGCATCGAGCACGACCTGATCGCGGTGACCGACGAGGTGTACGAGGACCTCGTCTTCGACGGGCTTTCGCATGTGCCGCTGTGCTCGCTGCCGGGAATGGCGTCGCGGACGGTGACGATTTCCAGCGCGGGCAAGATGTTCAACTGCACTGGGTGGAAGATCGGCTGGATCTGCGGTCCGGCGGAGCTGGTCGCGGCCGCGCGGGCGGCCAAGCAGTTCCTGACTTTCGTGGGTGGTGCGCCGTTCCAGCCCGCTGTCGCGTATGCATTGGAGCACGAGGCCGCGTGGGTGCTGGGGTTGCGGGACTCGTTGGAGGCCAAGCGATCCCGGCTCGCCGAAGGGCTGACGGAGGCCGGCTTCGGGGTCCGGGCCAGTCAGGGCACGTACTTCATCTGCGCCGACGTGCGGCCGCTCGGGTTCACTGACGGGCTCGAATTCTGCCGTGAGTTGCCCGAACGGATCGGCGTGGCCGCTGTGCCCGTGCAGGTGTTCACCGACAATCCCTCGCAGTGGCAACACATTGTGCGGTTCGCGTTCTGCAAGAGGGACGAAGTGCTCGACGAAGCGGTCGCCCGACTGCACAAGCTCGCCTGATTTCCCTTTGCCACCAACGGTTCGGAGAGCTGTCAAGAACCATCACCGGTCAACTGTGGATAACCCGTGTCTGTGGATAACTCAGTCTAGTTGATCTTGCTTTCGCTCGGCCGGGGCCCGCCTCGGCTAGCTTGAATCTCGTCGGCGCGGTCAGCCCGCACCGATGCAGGTGAAGCCCAGGTGGCCGTGGCGATCTTGGGCGTGAGCCAGCGCAGGGGCCGGTGTGTCGCCGGCCTTCAGCCGAGCACAGAAAGTGGTGATGAGATCGACGGCTTTGTCGTCGGGAACGGGAAGAGAGCTGGCGATCAGTGCTTGGGCGCCACGATCGAGGATCGCGGTGGCGAACACTTCGGCGCGGGCGACCTCACACGCGGACAGGATCAGCAGCCGGGGTGCGCGGGTGAGGTTCGTCAGGTCGTGACCATGCAAAGGGCCATCAGCAAGTTCGAGGTACGAGTACATCGGAGCGTCGTCGCGGAAGCGGCCGTGAGCGGCGATGTGTGCGATGTCGGCACCTTCTATGGCCCTGAGCGTGTTCGCCACTGTTGATCTTCGGCCGTGCAGGCGCGTTGTGTGGCGCAACGCAGTGACCTCACGCTCGGCATGCGTGAGGTCAGGGCCGGCCACCGACACAGTGCCGTGACCGCGACCGGCCTTGGCCGCCTGGAGCCAGGTTGTCGCGGTCGGGGCGACCGACACCGGTCGTCCGGCGCACGATGGGAGCTCCGGCCACACCAGGCCGGACATCGCCTCGACGGGCACCAGGACCAGAGGGCGGTCTCCCAGCCGCAAGGGGGCGAACAGCTTCTCTTCCACCGACTTCGCGTGCACCGCCGGGTTCATCCGGAGGGCTGCCACGGCGGCTCTCAACCCGGCTGCGGAACCAAGGCAGTGCACGCGGACCCGGCGGTTCACCACAGTGCATGCGAGCAGTTCGCCGTCGCGGATGGCGAACCTGACGAGGGCTCGGTCGTCCAACGCGTCGATGACGTCCACGGCGCGAGGTTCGACGGCGGCCAACACCGTCCGGGGCGAGCGGGCTGCACGCAGAGCGGTAGCTGTGAACTCGTGCGCCAGATCGGGCGACTGCCTGAGCCCGGCGCGGCATGCAGCGAACAAACCTCGGTTGTCGGGTGCGAGCCTGGCGCGCGCGAGCCATCCGATCGCCCGCAACCTGGGGGTCTCGGCATGTCGTTCGACTTGGACACGAGTAAGCAGCTCCCGGGCCTCTGCCTGCGGAGCGGCCTGGGCTGCGGCCACGAGCAGCTCGGCCGCCTCCATGCGACGCCCCCAGCGCAGGCAGCGGTCCGCAGTCCGGAGGGCAGCGGCGACGTCGATCGGGCGGGTGCGTAGCGCCAACGCATCCGCCGCAGCCGTCCATGCCGGTCGCCGCTGCCGACGGAACAGCGCCTGGGCTCGTTGGGCTTCTCGTGCCGCGAGGTCGGTGTCACCGGCTCGTAGCGCGCAGTACCCAGCGGTCAGGGCTGCTTCCGCGAGCCTGCTCGCCCGGCCGGTCAGCAGGTTCTGCGCTTCGTCGAGCAGGGCGCTCGCGTCGCGGGTCATCCCGGCGGCGACGAGGGCGGATGCCCGGTCGATCAGGGCCTCGGCCCGGCCCCGGCGCAGACCGCCCGCGGCCTGGTCGAACAGGGCCAGCGCCTTCGGCACGTCGCCGGCTTGCAGGGCGACGAAGCCGCGGTTGTGGACACACGTCGCGACTCGTTCGTCTTCGCCCAGCGCGGCAAGGATCTCGGCCGCCGCGGCGAAGTCCCGGTCCGCGGCGTCGAGGCGGAGCAGGTAGGTCCGGGCTATGCCGAGCCCGACGAGCGCATTGGCCTGCCACTTGAGATCGTCCTTGAGATCCACATTGGACAGTTCTCGAACGGCTAGCTCGTATGAACCCATCGCACAGAGCCGAAGCCCGTTGAGGCACTTGGCACGGCCAGGTGAGGCGCCACGGTGGACGGCCTTGGCGATCTCGGACTCGCAGGCTCGTGGGTTGCCTCGTTCGAGTTCGATCCAGGCGATGGTGAGGCCTGCGTTGGGATCTTCGGCCAGCGCGAGTCGTGCTTTCGCCAGTCCACCTTCGAGGTCGCCCCGTTCGACGCATTCGAGCGCCGCGTCATGGCTCACCGGACGAACCAGTCGGTCA
This sequence comes from uncultured Actinocrispum sp., assembly GCA_966244135.1. Taxonomy (GTDB): domain Bacteria; phylum Actinomycetota; class Actinomycetes; order Mycobacteriales; family Pseudonocardiaceae; genus Kibdelosporangium. The sequence continues at coordinate 7,559 of CBIMJO010000044.1, forward strand.
CAGCAGCCCCGACGACGAGACGAACCGGTCCGCGTGGAACAGAGTCCACTTCGAACAGTCCCATCGAATCGACGGCTGCCTGCTTCATCCCATTGGGCCACCGAACTTCCAGCTCGGTCGCGCCGATGAGCATGCCGGTCAGTACCGACCCGATCTCCAGGTGAATGGTCAAGTCATCACGTTCGAAACGCATGCTCGTGCCACGCGTCCCGGTGTCAGGCACCGTATCGATGCGATCGTAGGCGATGTCCGTTGGTGCCCCGGGCGCGGGCGGCATCGGGTCGAGGATGTCGAAGATGCGTCGCAGTCGCTCAATCACGAAACTCACGCATCCTCAACCGCAGGGTCTGCACGCACCGGTTCTTCGTCGGGCCAACGCTTCCGACGCCGACACCGATCGCTTCAGCCAGTTGCTCGTAGCCATATTCCGGCATGTAGGCGATCATCCGCAGCAGCTGCTGGCATCGCGGCGGCAGCAGTTCGAAGGCCGCCCACAGCGCCTTGTCGCGTGCCTTCACCAACGCATTTTCCTCAGGGAAAAGGCGTTCGTTCTCGTTCTCCTCGGGACGCCACCGAATCGGCAGCGGTCGCCGGAGCCGCAACAGCCGCAGGCATTCGTGCTTGGCGGTGGTCACCAGCCACGAGGAGATCCGGTCGGGTTGCTTCAACGTATGCAACTGCTCGGCCAGGTTCAGCAGCGTGTTCTGGAAAACATCAGCCGCGTCCGCATGCCCAAGCCGGAAACCCCTTGTGACAGCCCATATCTTCGGCCCGTACTCGGTGACAAGCGAGCGCCATGCCTCGTCGTCCCACCGGGCCAACCCTTGAACAAGATCACTCGACATGCCAGCTCAGACGCAACCCTCACCCACCCCGCTCCCACAAACCCCCCAAACCAACCATCCGAGTGACCCCAACAACCCAAAGTAACCATCCCCAACCCCCTTCGCCCCAACACAATCCCCACCCCACCAGCCACACCTCCCACCACTCCACCACCTCAAGCCCACCGACGGCATCACCCCGCCAGACCCCAACCGCACCACCCACAAGAGCCAGGCCAGACACAACCAGGTATGGCACCAGAACCACCGCTATAGGCGGAACGCGCCGCCGAGCTCACGAAACCCGCCATCGACAACGGATCCTCCACAAGGGACGAACCACAGCTTGAACGGCCGCCCCAGGCAGCACCACAATCCCACCGCCAAACCCGACCAACCACAGCCTCAACAGCCACCCAACGACATCCGATGCACCCACCTCACCAACCACCCCCACCTCACCCCCACCGGAAACCCCAACGCACCCACCAACCCCACTCACACCCCAAACACCGCCCGCGCTCAAACACCGCCTGCAACCCCACCCACCAAATCCACTAACCCTCATCAAACCGGCCCACCCAACACCACTCCATCCGACGCCCGATCCACCCAGCCCCAACCTCACCTCCCACCGCAACCAACTCCGACCCAACGCCCTAAAATCACCCGCCCACCAACACAGCCCCATCCCACTACCCCAACCTCGCCACCACCTACACCCGTCGCACGCCCGATCCAACCGGCCCCACACCTCACCTCTCCCACCACAAACCACGCCAACCCAGCGCCCCAAACACCACCCACCCCACCAACTCCCGCCACCCCAACCTCAACACCACCTCCAGCTAAGCCCAGCCTCACACCACCCAAATCCAGCCCCACCACTCACTAGAGCCCCAAATATCACAACCACACAGCCCAAACCGGCTTTCCCACAACAACACCCACCGCCACCCCAGCCACTCCGCCCAATCCAGCCCGCCCCCGCCCCCATCCCACGGCCACCCACCCGCTCTTGCCCCAACTCCCTGAATTCCTCGCATCACGCACTCAAGTAGCTGCGTGGCACGGCTGGATGTCACCCGACTCCGTAGTCTTGAGATCGGTTGACCGCCAGAAACACGTTGGCGAGGCGCGAAGCGCGAGCCCACCCAGCTGGAAGGCGAGGCCGCCGAAGGCGGCACGTGGGGGGTATGGGGGCTCGGCCCCCAACATAATCGTCCGAATCCGAGGGAAGGCGCGAAGCGCCGACCAGGATTCGGAATAAGGACGTCCCCGCTCGACCCGGCTGGGGGTCCCGGGGAGCGGGGACGTTTGGCTCGCCGAGGGGGAGGGGGCGAGCATCCATAGAGTAGCGCGTCGACGACTGTGCGTGCCAGGGGTCATTGACAAATCGCGTTCACAATGTTGGCTGGCCAAGTGAATGGCGGTCGAGGGCGTCGGTTGGTGTATGACCGACGTGCATGAGTCTGGCCAGGTCAGCGGCTATTTTGGGGGCTGCGAAGGAGGTTCCGGACCAGCGGGCGACGCCGTACTGGCGGGCTTCGGTTCCGGGTGCCATACCGGCTGTTCCGGTGATCAACCGGACGTGACTACTCACCACGTCCACTCCGGGTGCGGTGGCGTTGACCCAGGGGCCGCGGTTGGAGAACGCGGCGATCGTGCCGGTGTGGTCGGTGGCGGCGACGGCGATCACGTCGGGGAGGGCTGCGGGCCAGTAGGGGCGGTTGCTGCCGCCATTTCCGGCTGCGGCGACCACGACGGCGTCGGCCCATTGGGAGAATTCGTACGCCAACACCGGTGGGCACTGGTTGTCCGCCGTGTAGCAGCCGGATGTCAGCAGGACGATGTCGGTTTGGCCGTGGAGGGTGCGCAATGCGGCCGCCACCGTCGCGTCATCGGTCAGACCCATTGAGGACACCACCCGGTGGTGACGCAATGTCACGCCTGGTGCATTGCGTACCAAAACGCCCGCCACGAACGTTCCGTGCCCGGCCTGCCAATCGGCGTTTCCGTCCAGATCCAGGTCGAGCACTTCGGGATGGTGACCCCATTCACCGAACCACCGGCGGCCGGCGAACCACGGGTGGGGGTCGAGGCCGGTGTCAAGTACCGCGACCGTCACCGGTGGGTCCCATTCCTCGACCGCGGGCGGTGGGGGCGTCGGCACGTCGAAGTGCGGGCCGCCGTGCCACGCCGGGGAGCCAAGCATGATCGGGCCACCAATGTGGACATGGTTGGGAGCGACGGGGTAGCGGCCCGCGATGTCCGCGGCGATCTCAACTGGACGGTCGCGTAGCTCGGCCCGCAGCACGATCCGGCCGGTCGGCTCAACGCGCTCTACCCAACGGCGCAACTCGTCGGCCACCGGCTGGATCGCATTCGGCGGCGCGACCAATTGGCCCGCCCGGACAAGGCATTCCCGCGGGCCGTCTGGATCGTGCAAGACCAGATCGGGAACATGCCATTGCCAGCGGCCGACCCATTCGGCCAGACGCATCGGTCGGTCAGTGTCCACGAAGGACACATTCGCCCTCGTAACGCAGACTCGCCCAGTCGCACTAGAAGGATCACCCGGTTCGGTGAATACCAGCGACCGAGATCATTGCCGAAAGGGTCGGACATGCGAATCCGTCTTTCCGGCAGGCCCTTCCGAAGCTAGGGTGCAATCGGCGGTTTTGCGGTCTTGGCAGCGAAACGGTGGAGGCACAAGGTGACTGGCTCGAGTCCGGCGCGTGACGCCGGTACGCGGGTGCGTCGTCTTGTGCTGCGCTTGTTGATGCTCGTCGGGCTGACCGCGGCGGGCTGGCTGACGGGCATAGCCCTCGCCGGCATCGCGTCCGCGGACACCGGACCGCACATCACCATCAACCTCCCCGGCCTGGGTGGCAGCAAGCCGACCCAGGACAGCAGGGAACAAGACAGCCGCGAACAGGACAGCCGGGAACAAGGCAGCCGAGAGCAGAAGATCAGTCACACGCCGCAGGGACAGGGGCTTGGTCTCGGCAGTGTGGTCAACAGCCTGCTCGGCACGGTCAACACCACCGTCAACACGACAGTTCAGACCGTCACCACTACGGTCCAGACGACAGTCCACACGGTGACCTCGACGCTCAGCACAGTCACTGCCACGGTCAACCACACCGTGGGCTCCGTTGTGCACTGCGTCAGTGAGATCCCGCAAAAAGTTGTTACCCCGGTTGTAAAACAGACGTTGCCGTCGGTCGTTCCGGTCGTTGAAGAGACTGTGGACGACATCCTGGAGCCAACGCCGACGCACAACGGGTCCGCCACCAGCGAGACCTCAGCGACGGCTCGTACCGAGGCCGCGCCGGTAGCTCCGGCCGCGCCCGCTGCCGCCCCCGAAACGGCTCAGCAGCCCGCGGTCGTCGAGCACCCGCACGCGCAGAACGTCACCCGGACGGCCCTCCAGACCGTGACCAACCCGGCCACCGTCGTGGAGCGGCTCACCCCCGCGGACAACGGGCCCAGCCCGCTGCCGGCCCCGAGCGCGCCCAGCGCGCCGGCCACCCCGGCCCCCAGCTTCTCTTCCGGCAACGACGGCGGACACAGCGCGCGTGGCGTGCTGGCCGTCTTCGCCCCGCAGTACCGGTTGGCGCCGCCGCCCCTCCTGGGCCGGCTTGAGCGCGGAGACCCGGTCGCAGCGCGGGGACGCACCGCAGGTCTTCCCGTCACCACCCCTGACTGACGCAGTACCCAGTTCATGGGTATATCTCTGCCCTGAGCACGTTCCGCACGCCCACACCTTTTGGGATCACCGGGGCTCCCCTATGCGAGCACACGCTCGCCCATGAGCTACCCGACCTGCCGACCGCGCCCGGTCAGGTCGGGACCCGGCCCCGGCGTCGCGATGCCCCCGCGGCGCCGGGGCTCACCCCAACTGGCTGCAACGCCTGGTCGGCACAACGAGGGGCTGTGCCGACCCCACGCAGGACGAGCGGCCAGTGTGTCCCGCGGGTGTGATGGAACCCGCAGGGCACGGCATGTGCGCCGGATGGTTGTGACGTCGACCGAGCGGTCGAATACGTTACGCCATCCGGCGCACTGTTTGTACAGCGTCCGACCGCACGCTGACTACCCCCGAATGGTGGGGAGGAACTACCTGATCAGGAGACGCCGCAGCAGCGTGCGCAGGCTTTCCGAGGGTTTCGGCTGTTCACAGGGCCTGGCGGCAGGCTGGCCGCCTCCACCCGCCGATCCCGCCCGAATATGAACGTGACGCCCAACCGGGCGACGCTCCGGCGCCGGGTCGCGCGCGGGACGCTGGCCATCATCGCGATTCAGGCTCACACCAGGGCTCCAAGAGAGAGTTGAGGCGGATGCGGGCACAAGGCACGCGTTAGGGACGGTGCCGCTCCCCGCCAGCTCCAGCCGAGGCATCGGGGCTGTGCTCTGGACTCGCTCGCGACGATCGGCCGCCGGAGCTGGACCCGGTCGGGAGCCGGAGCTGGGTGTGGGCGGGCGACGACACCCTGGGCGAGGCCAACGGTCGTGGACGCGCGTGGGCATGTGACGCACCGCAGGGAGAAGTCGCTGGGCTGGTACCGCGTACTTCGCCGGATTCACGCTGGACCAGGGTCAGTGGCCGATCCGAAGACTCGGCGGGGTCCAGCTGACGCCAGCGCCGACATCTCCTCGACGCAGGCCGTGCTGCTTGACGGGCCAGCCTATGAGCGAGACATAGGCTCGAACGGCACCCCATGGCGACGCCCGACGCCCTCGACAACCCGACCGCAGCCCGCCGCCAACCGAACTCAGCCCCGCCGACCGAACTCAGCCCGCCGCCAACCCGACGGCGAGCCCGTCGACGGCCCGACCGCAGCCAGACACGGCCTGCTGCCAACCGCCCAAGGCCCGTCGTCGGCTCGATGGCGGCCCGCCGCCCCGTCGACGGCACTCAGTCGGCATCCAGTCGGCAGTCCGACCACAGCCCGACACGGCTCGCCGCCAACCCGCCGCCAGCCCGACGCCAGCCCGACTGCGGCCGGACGCGGCCTGCCCCGACCACAGCCAGACGCCAACCCGACTGCGGCCAGCCGCAGCCTGACACCAACCCCGATCGCAGCCCGTCCACAGTCCGTCGGCCGCCAGTCGGCAGTCTGACGGGCAAGCTCCGCGGGCGGGCCGACGGCGGCCTTGACAGCGTCGTAGCGGCCAATGGTCCGCGGGATGGACCTGCCGGGAGGTGGACGGGCCGAGCTCCCCTTGCCGACCTTTCGCGGATTCCCGCGGTAAGGATCGACAAGAGTTCCCTGGGGCTTGCGGAGGTGAGCTTCGTGTGGCTTGGGCTGGGGACTGCGGGACCGATTTGCCAGAACGTGAACGCGTCGAACACCTCAAGCCGATCGGTCGCGACTCCCGCTGGTCAGGAACGGCAGAAGTCGCTTGGGGAGACTTGAGGGCGATTGCCCCAGGCGGGTCGGGCGGTTGGCTTGGGGGATGCCTGCCGGGACGTGAGCGACCCAGGTGCGCGGCTCGGATCTCGGCGGCCCGGTCTTCGTACAGCTTGGAGCGGGTGGGTGTGAGGTCCCGGGCTGACCTGAGGTTCGCCAAGGACTGTGGAGGTGGCTGGCAGGGGTTGGCTGGGAGATGGGCTGGGGTGGTTGGGGCTGGTGAGGTGGGATTGGCGGTGGGTTGGCGGGGTGGGGTTATAGAGGTGGGGTGGGGAGTTGGGCCGCTATGGCTTCGTAGGTGATGCCGCGGGCCGTGAGGGCGTCGGCGGCCAGGGATTTGCGGGACAGGAGGGCTAGGAGGAGGTGTTCCGTTCCTATCTCCTTGTGTTTGCGGCGGAGGGCTTCGCGGAGGCATTGCTCGAGGGTGCGTTTCGCTTCGACGGTGAAGGGCACGCGGGTCTTGGGTTCGAAGAAGTGCCTTCTGTGCTCTGGTTCCGCCGTCGCGTGCTCGCCCAGGGACTGCTCGACGCTGCGGATCACCCGGTCGACGTCCACGCCGAAGGTGCTCAGCGCGGCCGCGTCGGCGTCGGTGATCCCGCCTCTGCGCCGGACCCGGCGGAACTCCTCGACCAGCTCATCCGCCGACACCTCGTGCCCGGCCAGCAGCCGGTCGGTGGTGTCGTCCTCCACCCGGAGCAGCGCCACCAGCAGCTCGGGGCCGTCGATCGAGGACGCGCCGGTCTCGTGAGCGGTCCGTTGGGCGGTCACCACGACCTGCCGCGCGGTGCCGCTGAACCTTTCGAACATCAGCCCCTCCCGTACTTCTTGTGCACGGCCTGGCGGCTGACGCCCAGTTCGGCCGCGATGTCCTGCCAGGACCACCCGTTGGCCCGCGCGTTGCGGACCTGGACGGCCTCCAGCCACTCCAGCAGCTTGCGCAGCGCCGCGACCGCGCGCAGGCCCACCTTGGGGTCCTTGTCGCCGGCGGCGTCCGCCAGCTTGGTCGCCTCACTCATGGTGTCAACTTAGGTTGACGGTGGACTACTGTCAACCCTGGTTGACATGTCGCCTGTTCTGGCAGGACGAATACACCTCTTTGTGACCTAGCAGCCATGTCAGTTACCCGGTGCGATCCCGATCCGCCCAATAGGCTGGTTTTGTGGGCACTCTGCTATGGCTGGCGTTCGTCCTGGCTCTCGCCGGGGCGACGCTCAACGGCCTGGGGGCGTTGTGGCAGAACTCCGCGGTCCGGGACAAACAGAACGGCAAGCTGGTCCGGCTCGCCGCACTGCTGGACCTCCTGCGCAACCCCCGCTGGTTAATGGGACAGTCGGCGGTCATTGTCGGCAGCATCCTGCACTTCGGCGCGCTCGCGTTCGCGCCGGTGACGGTGATCCAGCCGATCGGTGTGCTGGCGATCGCGGTGACCACTGTGGCCACCGCACGCCGGGAGCGCACCAGCCTGACCATCGGGACCTGGCTGTCGCTGGTCGCGGTCGTGCTGGGGGTCGGCGGGTTCACCTCGCTGGCCGCTACGAACGCCCAGGTGACGAGCGTCTCTGACGCCACCGCGGTGCTGATCGCGGTGATCGTCGGGCTGCTGCTGATGGTCCTGGGGCTCATCGGCAGCGTCGGGCACGGGCTGGTCCGGTGCCTCGCGTTCGCCGCCGGCGGCGGTGTGGTGTTCGGGTTCGCATCGGTGGTGGTCCGGCTCGCGGCGCTGGCCGTCGAGCACGGCAACCTGACCGACTTCCCCACCGGGTCCCTGATCGGCGCCATCCTGTCCATCCCGGTCGCCGTCTGGTTCATCCAGCAGGCGCACGCCAGCGGCCCGCCGAACGTGGTGGTGGCCGCGTTGACGCTGGTCGACCCGGTGGTCGCGATCGGGATCGGCTACGTGGCGCTCGGCGAGGGCGCCAAGACCTCGACCGTGGCGACCGTCAGCGAGGCCGCCTGCTTCCTGCTCGCGGCCGCCGGGATCGTGCTGCTGTCCAAGGCGCAGCACCTGAAGCGGTCAGCCGAGCCGCAGGCCGCCGCGGAAGCGGAAAGCCCTCGCGAGTGGGAGGAGACCCACTCGCGAGGGCGGTGACGCTGTCCCGGCTCAGCCGGTGAAGGCCGCGTTGGCCTTGGTGAAGTCGTAGAGACCCTGGCTGATGCCCGCGCAGTTGTTGCAGTCGCGGTTGAGGGCCCAGAACGACACGCGGGCGAGGTGCACGCTGTTCGCCCAGCTCACGATGGACTTGAAGTTGGCCACGGTGACGACCTCACCGGAGTTGTCGGTGTGACCGTTCATCGAGGACAGGCCGGACTTGCGGAAGGCCGCGTCGTCGGACAGGCCGTAGACCGACTTGACCTTGTTCTTCAGGCCGGTGACCGCCGACTTGGTCTTGCCGACCATGTCGCCGCCGCTGCTGAAGTCGAACGGCATGACCGCCCACACGTCGACCGGGGCGCCGAGCGCCTTGGCCCGCTCGATGATCCGGTTGCCCCAGCTGTCCGGGCCGGAGGTGGTGGTGCCGATCGTGACGACGACCTTCACGCTCGGGTTGTTCTGCTTGATGATCTTCATCGCGCCCAGGATCCGGTCCTGCACGGTCGCGTTCTGGAACTCGTCGGTGTTCTCGATGTCCAGGTCGATCGCGGTGAACTTACCGGCGTTGATCACCTTCTGGTAGGCCGCCGCGAGCGTGGTGGAGTTCGAGCAGGTGGAGCCGAGCTTGTTGCCCGACCAGCCGCCGATCGACGGGATCGCGTCCCCGCCTGCCGCCCGGATCTGGTTCACCCGGGTGATGTCCGCGCCGGTCAGCGAGCGGTTTCCGTCCCATGCCGGGTTGCAGTTGCCGTTGGACAGCACAAACGCCAGCGTGAACGACTTGACGCCGGTCGAGTTCATCACGCTGACCGGGTTCGGCGGGTTGCTCCACTGGTAGAGGTAGGGAGCCGCGAGCACGGGATTCACTGCGGCCTGAGCCGCGGGCGCCAGCCCGACGGTCGCCGACGCGACCGCCACGGCGACGAGAATCCGCCGCATGATCTTCATTTGTGGTCCTCCAGCATGCAGGGTTGCGGAGCGCACCTCCCGGCGTCCTAGGCGGCGGTGTCGGACCGGAGGCAGCTGATTACCTTCAGCAAGAACCAAGGTGGACTAGACCAATACGCCCTGTCAAGAGGTAATGCCCGGAGATCGCCGCCGATACCCGGGTAGAGAATCCGCCGCGAGAAGGGCAGCCGATGCCAGCAAGGGTCATCAACCTGACAGTGCACGGCATCGGCGAACCGCCCCGTGACCTGGACCCGGGTGAGGACCA
>CBIMJO010000045.1:0-16884 GCA_966244135.1 uncultured Actinocrispum sp.
CGTCCGGGCCACCGCGGAGCTGCTGCACCTGGCCGGCGTGAAGTACGTGGTGCTGGGCAACGAGGAGAGCTGCACCGGTGACCCGGCCCGCCGCTCGGGCAACGAGTTCCTGTTCCAGATGATGGCCCAGCAGACCGTGGAGATGCTCAACGCGGTGTTCGAGGGCCGCGAGCCGGTGCAGCGCAAGATCGTCACCACCTGCCCGCACTGCATGAACACGCTCGGCCGCGAGTACCCGCAGCTGGACGGGCACTACGAGGTCGTGCACCACACGCAGCTGCTGAACCGCCTGGTGCGCGAGCAAAAGCTCACCCCGGTGGCGCCGTCCGAGCCGTCCGGCCCGGGCGTCACCTACCACGACCCGTGCTACCTGGGCCGGCACAACAAGGTCTACACGCCGCCGCGTGAGCTGATCGGCGCCGCGGGTGCCCAGCTGACCGAGATGCCCCGGCACGCCGACCGGTCGCTGTGCTGCGGCGCGGGCGGTGCGCGGATGTGGATGGAAGAGCGGATCGGCAAGCGCATCAACGAGGAGCGCGTCGACGAGGCCATCGACACCGGCGCGGACACCGTGGTCACCGGCTGCCCGTTCTGCCGCGTGATGGTCAACGACGGCCTGACCGCGCGGCAGGCCGAGAACAAGGGCGAGGGTGTGACCGTCAAGGACGTGTCGCAGCTGCTGCTCGAGTCGGTCAAGCGCGGGGACGCGGTTCCCGCGGACTAGTCGATACAGCCCAGACAGGCGTGAACCTGCCAGTCCCCAGCGGACTGGCAGGTTCTCCGCGACACTGTCCGGTATGGACGATCGCGTAGCGGTGACCGCGGAGCTCGAGATCTGGGACCGGGCCGTGTCCGCGATGCGGGCACAGGACCGCGACGACCTGGGTGTGACCACGGCCCGGATCGGCACCGGTCTCGCGTTGTCGGTCCTGCACGACCCGACCGGGTACTGGAGCAAGGCGCTCGGGTTCACCGAGCCGATGACCGCCGGCCTGGTCGAGGAGATCATCGGGTTCTACCGGGCGGCGGGCAGCAAGGGCGCCAGCCTGCTGCTCGCGCCGTGGGTGTTGCCGGCGGACTGGGCGGACATCTGCGCCACCCATGGCCTCACGCCCGGCGGCAAGGCCACCAAACTGGCCGCTCCGGTCGACGCCGTCCACCTCACCGGGCACACCGACCTGCCGGTCACCAAGGTCGAGCCCGGTCGTCTCGCCGACTGGGCCAGGGTCGCACTCAGCGGGTTCGACATGCCCGGCCTGCTGGCGCCGATCATCGACGGACTGGCCAACGCCAAGGACTCCGTGCACTACGCGGCCTGGGACGGTGACGAGATCATCGGGGTCGCGGTGCTGTCCTTCGTGGCCGGGGTCGGGCACCTCAACACGGCCGCCACCCTGCCGGGCCACCGCAAGCGGGGCGTGCAGTCGGCGTTGATCACCACCCGGGTCCGGGACGCCGCCGCGGCCGGCTGTACGTGGGTGGTCTCCGAGACCGGCGAAGGCGGGCCGTCGTTGGAGAACATGCTGCGCGCCGGGCTCAAGCCGTTGTACCAGCCTCAGAACTGGGTATGGCGGCCGTGAAGTCGTAGTCCGCCAACGCGTCCCCGACGAAGCCGCGGCCGAGGATGTCCAGCATCCGGGTCAGCGCCTGCTCCAGCATGTGCTCGGGCCAGTCGCGCAGCGGCCCGTCGATGCTCAGGTTGGAGAACCCGTGCACGGCCGACCAGGCGGTGATCTCCGCCATCGGCCGGTGCTCCCTGGTCAGCATGCCGGTCGCGACGAGGTCGTCCAGTGCCTTGGCCAGCAGCACGAACGGGATGTCGGACTTGACGATCGTCTCGCCGTCCAAAATGGACCCGCCCTGCTGGAACGCGGTCCGGAACAGGCCGGGCTCGCTGCGGGCGAACTGGATGTAGCCGCGCGCGATCGCGGACAGCGTGCTCAGCGACCGCTGGACCGCGTCGTCGGTCTCGGGTAGCGCGCGCACGTAGACCTGCATGGCCGCGCCCATCCGCTCCATCGCGCGTTCCTTGGCCGCGTCCAGCAGCTGTTCATGCCCCTCGAAGTGCCGGTAGGCGGCGGTGGGTGTGACGCCCGCGATCCGTGCGGCGGCGCGGACCGTGATCGCTGCCGGGCCGCCCTCCTCGGCCAGCTGGGCGGCCGCGTCCACCAGCGCGTTGCGCAGGTCGCCGTGGTGATAACTCCGTTTTGACCTGCCTGAGGGTGTCATGAGAACGATGTTGACATCCGTAAACATTTGAGGCAAGTTAACATCCGACAAGTTTACGGCTGTACACATCGTGAGGGGTTCACCATGTTCGTCCGTATCGGGCTCTTCGCCACCCGCCACGCCAAGGCGATCCTGGTCGCCACGCTGATCGTGCTGGTCGGCGCCGGTGCGTTCGGGTTCACCGCGTTCGGCAAGCTGAAAAGCCAGGGCTTCGACGACCCCGCGTCGGAGTCCTCGCAGGTCACCGCCGATATCGCGGCCAAGTTCGGCGGTGGCGACAGCCTGGTCTTCCTGATCAGGGGCCCAGTGGCCGACCCGGCGGTGCAGACCGCGGGCAAGGACCTGACCCAGCAGCTCAGCGCCGATCCGAGGTTGACGAACGTCGCCTCCTACTTCAGTACCGGGGCACCACCGATGAAGTCCGACGATGGCCAGTACGCCATCGCGGTGGCCAAGCCCGCGGCCGACGTCGAGATCTCCGACCTGCGGGAACGCTATGACGGCCGGCACGGGCCGATCGACGTCACGCTCGGCGGTGGGGCAACCCTCAGCGACGACATCGGCTCACAGGTCGGCAAGGACCTCGCGGTGGCCGAGGCGATCGCGGTGCCGCTGATCACCATCCTGCTGATCATCGCGTTCGGCAGCCTGGTCGCGTCGCTGCTGCCGCTGGCCATCGGCGGGATCGCCATCCTGGGCACGTTCGCCGAGCTGGCCATCCTGGGCTCGATCACCGACGTCTCGGTGTTCGCCATCAACCTGACCACCGCGCTCGGGCTCGGCCTCGCCATCGACTACGCGCTGCTGATGGTCAGCCGGTACCGCGAGGAGCTGGCGAACGGCCTGGACACCAAGGCCGCGGTGGTGCGCACGGTGTCGACCGCGGGCCGGACGATCATGTTCAGCGCGCTGGCCGTGACGGCTGCTTTGGCTGTGCTGCTGGTGTTCCCGATGTACTTCCTGAAGTCGTTCGCCTACGCCGGGATCGGCGTCGTGCTCATCTCGATGGTGGCCGCGCTGCTCGTGCTGCCGTCGCTGCTGACCGTGCTCGGGCCGCGCGTCAACGCCGGCAAGATCCGCAAGCGCGTGCCGACCACGACGTCGGCGTTCTGGGGACGGTTCGCCGGGTCGACCATGCGCCGTCCGCTGCGGGCCGCCCTGCCGGTGCTGATCGTGCTCATCGCGGCCGCGATCCCGTTGCTGCACGTGCAGTTCGGCACTCCCGACGACCGCGTGCTGCCGAAGACCACCGACACCCGGATCGTCGGCGACGAGCTGCGCGACCACTTCCCCACCGACGACTCCCGGGCCATCCGGGTGATCGCGAACGACACCGGCGACATCACCGGTCAGCTCAAGGCCTTCCCCGGCGTCACCGCGGTGGCCCGCACCCCGGGCCAGGACGCCACGCTGTACTCGGTCATCCCGGCCGGTGAAGCCCGCTCCGACCAGGCGCAGCAACTGGTTCAGCACATCCGGGACTCGGACCTGCGGGTCCAGGTCGGCGGCTTGGCGGCGGTGCTGATGGACACCAAGGACGCCATCTCGTCGCGGCTTCCGTTGGCCGCCTTGCTGATCGCGCTCACCACGTTCGTGCTGCTGTTCCTGTTCACCGGGAGCGTGCTGCAGCCGCTGCGGGCGTTGCTGTTCAACGTGATCGGCCTGTCCGCCACGCTCGGCCTGATGGTGCTGGTGTTCCAGGACGGCTGGTTGTCCGGGTTCCTCGGCTTCACCCCGCTGCCGCTGGACACGAGCATGCTGGTGTTGTTGTTCTGCATCACCTTCGGGCTGTCGATGGACTACGAGGTGTTCGTGCTCAGCCGGATCAAGGAGAAGCACGACCAGGGCGCCGCACTGCGCGACGCGGTGGTCGACGGCCTCTCGCACACCGGCCGCCTGGTGTCCACCGCCGCCGTGCTGCTCGCGGTGAGCCTGCTCGCCTTCGGCACCAGCGGGGTCAGCTTCATCCAGCTGTTCGGCATCGGCAGCGGCCTGGCGATCCTGATCGACGCCACGCTGATCCGCGGGATCCTGGTCCCGGCCGGCATGCGAGCCCTCGGCCGCGCGGCCTGGTGGGCACCGGCACCGTTGCGCCGCCTGCACAACAGGGTCGGCATCAGCGAGGCCGAGTCCCGCGAGCCGGTCTCTGTCTGAGTAAAGGACCTGGCCGCCACCGCACCATCGTTGTGGTGGCGGCCAGCACCATGAGCACGCGCCCGAGCCTAGGCCTCCTTGGCCAGCTCCAGGGCGATGTCGACCAGCTGGTCTTCCTGCCCGCCGACCAGTTTCCGTTGTCCCGCACGGACAAGGATCTCCGCGCCGGACACGCCGTAACGTTCCGCTTGACGGTAGGCGTGTTTGAGGAAACTCGAGTAAACGCCCGCATAACCCATCAGCAGCGCCATCCGGTCGAGCCGGCACTCCTCCGGCATCGCGGGCAGGACAACGTCCTCGGCCGCGTCGACGATCTTGAAGAAGTCGATCCCGGTCTCGATGCCGAGCTTGTCGCAGACCCCGACGAACGCTTCGGTCGGCGTGTTCCCCGCGCCCGCACCGAATCGCCGTGCGCTACCGTCGATCTGCCTGGCACCGGCCCGGTACGCGGCAACGGAGTTCGCCACGGCGAGGCCCAGGTTCTCGTGGCCGTGGAAGCCGACCTGGGCGTCCTCCCCGAGTTCGGCGACCAACGCGGACACCCGATCGCTGACCTGTTCCAGGACCAGCGCCCCGGCACTGTCCACAACGTACACACACTGGCAGCCCGCGTCCGCCATGATCCTCGCCTGCTTGGCGAGCATCTCCGGCGGCTGGGAGTGGGCCATCATCAGGAAGCCCACCGTCTCCAGGCCGCGTTCCCGCGCCAGACCGAAGTGCTGCACGGCGATGTCGGCTTCGGTGCAGTGCGTCGCGATGCGGCAGATCGACGCGCCATTGTCCTGGGCGATCAGGATATCGTCCTTCACGCCGACGCCCGGCAGCATCAGGAACGCGATCTTGGCCTGGGTCGCCGTGGCCACCGCGGTCGAGATCAGGTCCTGCTCCGGCGTTTTGCTGAAGCCGTAGGTGAACGAAGACCCGCCGAGGCCATCGCCGTGAGTCACCTCGATGACCGGGACACCGGCGCCGTCGAGAGCGGCCACAATGGACCGGACCTCATCCGCGGTGAACTGGTGGCGCTTGTGGTGCGACCCGTCCCGCAGGGATGTGTCAGTGATCCTAACGTCCATTGCCCATCCCCAATGCGATCTGCTCACCGACCCGCGCGGCGGCGGCCGTCATGATGTCCAGGTTCCCGGCGTACGGCGGCAGGAAGTCGCCCGCGCCCTCCACGGAGATGAACACGCTCACCCGCGCCGGCCCGGCCGCGTCCGCCGCGTCGAACTGCGGCTCGTTCAGCAACCGGTACCCGGGAACGTAAGCGGCCACGTCCGCGACCATCTTCGTCACCGACGAGGCGATCGCCTCCCGGTCGGCGTCGTCCGGGATCTGGCAGATGATGGTGTCCCGCATGATCATCGGCGGGTCGGCCGGGTTGAGCACGATGATCGCCTTGCCCCGCACCGCGCCGCCGATCACCTCGATGCCCCGGCTCGTGGTCCGGGTGAACTCGTCGATGTTGGCGCGGGTGCCCGGCCCGGCGGAGACGGACGCGACCGAGGCCACGATCTCCGCGTACTGCACCGCAACGACACGCGAAACGGCGTGCACGATCGGGATCGTCGCCTGGCCACCGCACGTGATCAGGTTGACGTTCGGCGCGTCCAGGTGTTCTTCCAGGTTCACCGGCGGCACGACGTAGGGCCCGATCGCCGCCGGGGTCAGGTCGACCGCGCGGATCCCGGCCTCGGCGTACTTCGGCGCGTTCTCCTTGTGCACGTGGGCGGACGTCGCCTCGAACACGATCGCGGGCGGGTCGGCGAGCATGGCGTCCACACCGTCCGATGTGGTCTTCAGCCCGAGATCCGCCGCCCGCTTCAGGCCTTCGCTGGCCGGGTCGATGCCGGCCATCCAGACCGGCTCGAGCACGTCGCTGCGCATCAGCTTGGCGAGCAGGTCGGTACCGATGTTGCCGGACCCGACGATCGCCGCTGGCACCTTCACGATCCACTCCCCTCGAAGGTCAGGGTGACTTCGCCGAGCCCGGTGAACTCGGCCCGGAACGCGTCGCCCGGGCGCGCGTCGATCGCCCGTGTGCACGACCCCGGCAGGACAACGTGCCCGGCCTTCAGCCGGACGCCGAACCCGGCGACCTTGCCCGCCAGCCACGCCACCGCGGTCACCGGGTTGCCCAGCACCGCGTCCGACCGGCCCTTGGCGACCTGCTCCTCGTTGCGCCACAGGGTCGCGTCGATCGCCCGGATGTCTATTTCGGACGGACGCACGCGACCCGTCCCGAGCACGAACCCGGCCGAGGACGCGTTGTCGGCGATGGTGTCCGGCAGGCTGATCTTCCAGTCCTCGATCCGGCTGTCGATCAGCTCGATCGACGGCGCAACGGCTTCGGTGGCGTTCAGGACATCCTCTTCGGTGCAGCCCTCGCCGGGCAGGTCCGCGCCGAGGATGAACGCGACCTCGACCTCCACGCGCGGATAGCAGTAGCGCGCCGGGTCGACCGGAGCGTCCTGTGTCAGCGCCATGTCGTCGAGCAGGTGGCCGTAGTCCGGTTCGTCCACGCCCATCATCTGCTGCATGGCCAAAGAGGACAGTCCGACCTTGTGGCCGAGCACCGGCCGGTTGCGGCGGCGGATGTTGTAGAGCTGGATCTCGTAGGAGTCGACCGCGTCGATCTCCGGGAAGTCCTGGATGAGCGGCGGGATGGGCCGCCGGGTCCGTTCGGCCGCGTACAGCCGGTCGGCCGCGTCGACCCGTTGGTCAACTGTGAGCACGTGTCCTCCTCACACTGGCGTGGACGCCCGCTCTCCGCCCGGAGAACACGCAGTCGGCCAGCGAAAGTCCGCTGACATAAGAGTTCGAACAGATCCCGACGGCCGTGCGGCCGGCGGCGTAGAGCCCTGCTACGGCCGAACCGTCCTCGCGCAGCACCGCACCGGTCTCCTCGTCCACGACGAGCCCGCCCAGGGTGAGCATCGGGCAGGGGTAGGCGATGCTGGGCTTGATCGAGATGTCCACCAGCGAGTACGGCGGCTGGTCCAGCACCCGCACGAACTCGCGCGGCTTGCCTGCCGGGTCCGGTTCTCCCTCGCGCGCCGCCGCGTTGTGCGCCTCGACGGTCGCGACCAGCCCGGTCATCCCGGCCTTCGCGGCCAGCTCCTCCACTGTGGACGCGGTGGTCCGCTCGCGGCGGAGCAGGAACCGGGTCTGCAGCTGCTGGAACCACACGGTCTGGCTACGCAGGTTCTCGCGTGCCTCGGCAACCAGGGCACTGTCCACGAACAACCAGCCGCGGGACCCGTGGGACGTCACGAGATCGTGCCCCAGCGCCGCGCCGTACCGGGACTCGTCCCCCACGCGCTCACCGGATGGACCGACCGCGACGCTGCCGAGGAACGCGCTGGGCGGCGTGATGAACCGCCACGCCGACACGCGGGACATGTGCGCGGTCGCGCCACCCGCGGCGACGCCCATCCGGATCCCGGCACCATCGTCGGCCATCGTCCCCAGGGCCAGGCCACGGCGGTAGTCCGGCGCGTGTTCCTTCATCATCTCCCGGTTGGCCACGAACCCGCCCGTGGCCAGCACAACGCCCCTGCGCGCCTGGATCCGGACCGGCTTTCCCTTGCGCTCCAGGGCTTTGGCCCGGCGGGTGAGGAACTTCCGCAGCACCGGCAGGTACAGCCCGGGCTTGGCCGCGTACTTCCCGCATGCACGATGTATACGAGCTGCATACCCGCTGAGTACCGACGCTTCGACGCCGACGACCTGGTCGTTCTCGATGATCAGGTTCTGCACGAAGGTCTGTGTCCGCACCCGCGCCCCGGCCCGGGCGGCCTCGGCGAGCGCGGTGAACAGCGCCTTGCCCGGCATGCCCTTGCCCTTGGCGCGATGACCGCGGGGCGCGGGCGGTGCGGCGTCCCGGAACCCACCGGCCGCCTCGCTGCCCGAGTAGTACAGGTAGTGCTTGTTGCTGGGGTAGGACGTCTTGTAGGGACACAGGCTCGCGTCGAACGGCACGCCCTGCTTCTCCAGCCAGGCGATCATGTCCACGCTGGAGTCACAGAACTTACGCAGCGTGTCGGCGGAGACCGCGTCGCCCACCTCCAGCTCCAGGTAGCGGCGCATGGCGTCGGCACTGTCGGTGACGCCGGCCGCCTGCTGCTGCGGGGTGCCGCCGCCCGCGTAGACGACCCCGCCGGACATGGCGGTCGTGCCACCCCCGGCGAACCGGTCCAGCACCAGCACCTCGGCCCCGGCGGCGGCCGCCTCGATGGCCGCGCAGGCCCCCGCGGCACCGAACCCGACTACCACTACGTCCGCTGTATCTGACCAGCTATCTGTAACACGTTTCGACACCGTCGGACCTACCTCACAGTGACCGAATTCTCGTCACACCATAGCGCGTCCGAGACCAAGACTATAACCTGTTCTAGTATTGACCCGGAGGTGACGGATGACCGGACCAGCCGAGTTCGACCTCGTTGTCGTGGGCAGCGGGGCGGCCGGGATGACCGCCGCGCTGGCCGCCGCGCACAACGGGCTGAGCACGCTGGTGATCGAGAAGGCCGCGACGTACGGCGGGTCCACCGCCCGGTCCGGCGGCGGTGTGTGGGTGCCCAACAACGAGGTGATCCTGCGCGCGGGCGTGCCGGACACCCCGGAGCAGGCCGAGGCCTACCTCACCCACATTGTCGGCGATGTGGTGCCCCGAGAGCTACTGCTCACAGTGCTCGAGCGCGGCCCCGAGATGCTGAGCTTCCTGCTGCGGCACACCCCGCTGGAGTTCGCGTGGGTGCCCGGCTACTCCGACTACTACCCCGAGGCGCCCGGCGGTCTGCCCGGCGGGCGGTCCATCGAGCCCAAGCCGATGCGGGTGAGCATCGTCGGCGAGCACCTGGCCACGCTGAACCCGCCGTACCTGGCCTCGCCGCTGCAGGTCGCGGTCACGCAGGCCGACTACCGCTGGCTCAACCTGGTCAAACGCCATCCGCGCGGGATGCTGCGGGCGCTGCGGGTCGGTGCGCGGGGCTTCGCCGCGCGGATCACCGGCCGCCGGATCGCCATGGGGCAGGCCCTTTCCGCCGGGATGCGGGTCGGGCTGGCCAAGGCCGGCGTCCCGGTGTGGCTGGAGACGGCCATGCTGGACCTGGTGACCACTGAGGACCGGGTGACCGGCGTCCGGGTTGCCAAGGACGGCAAGGAGTTCACCATCACCGCCCGGCGCGGGGTGCTGCTGGCCTCCGGCGGCTTCGAGCGCAACGAGGAGCTGCGCAAGAAGTACCAGCGTGAGCCGATCGGGACACAGTGGACGGTCGGTGCGGCCGAGAACACCGGTGACGGCATCGAAGCCGGGCTGCGCCTGGGCGCGGCCGTCGACCTGATGGACGACGCCTGGTGGGGTCCGTCCATCCCGCTCACCGGCGGCCCCTACTTCTGCCTGGCCGAGCGGACCCTGCCCGGCTGCATCATGGTCAACGCCGAGGGCAAGCGGTTCGCCAACGAGGCAGCGCCCTATGTGGACGCCGTGCACGCGATGTACGGGCCGGGCGACGGTCCCGGGCGCAACATCCCGACCTGGCTGATCGCCGACCAGCGCTACCGCAACCGGTACGTGTTCGCGGGTCTCTATCCGGGACAGCCGTTCCCGGGCCGCTGGTACAAGGCGGGCGCTGTCTTCAAGGCCTCCTCACCGGCCGAGCTGGCCGGGCTGATCGACGTTCCCGCGGAGTCGCTTGTGGACACCATCGAGCGGTTCAACGGGTTCGCCCGCGCCGGCGACGACGCGGACTTCGGCCGCGGCAAGTCGGCCTACGACAAGTACTACGGTGATCCACGCAACCGCCCCAACGAATCCCTGGCTCCGCTGGCGGTCGGGCCGTTCTACGCGGTCAAGATCGTCCCCGGCGACCTGGGCACGAAGGGCGGGCTGCGCACGGACACGGCGGCGCGCGTGCTGCGCGAGGACGGGTCGGTCATCGACGGCCTGTACGCCGCCGGAAACGCCAGTGCGGCCGTGATGGGCCGGACGTACGCGGGCCCGGGTGCGACAATCGGACCGGCCATGACGTTCGGCTACCTGGCCGCGCTGGACATCGCTGCGAAGGGGAACGCATGACTGAGGTCCGGACCATCGACGTCGGCGCGATGCCGACCCGCTACGCCCGCGGCTGGCACTGCATCGGCCTGGCGAGCGAGTTCACGGATGGCAAGCCCCACGCGATCCAGGCGTTCGGCACGAAACTCGTTGTCTTCCAGGGCGAGGACGGCAAGCTGAACGTGCTCGACGCGTACTGCCGGCACATGGGCGGCGACCTCAGCCAGGGCTCCGTCAAGGGCAACGCGGTCGCCTGCCCGTTCCACGACTGGCGCTGGGCGGGCAACGGCAAGTGCGTCGAGATCCCCTACGCCAAGCGGGTTCCGCTGCGCGCCCGGACGCGCGCCTGGACCACGCTGGAGCTCAACGGCCAGCTGTTGGTCTGGCACGACCCGCAGGGCAACCCGCCGCCGGCCGAGGTGACCCCGCCGCGGGTGGAGGGCGCCTACTCCGAGGAGTGGAGCAACTGGAGCTGGGACAAGATCCTGATCGAGGGCTCCAACTGCCGCGAGATCATCGACAACATGGTCGACATGGCCCACTTCTACTACATCCACTTCGCCTTCCCCACGTACTTCAAGAACATCTTCGAGGGCCACATCGCCACGCAGTACCTCAACTCGCGCGGCCGCCCGGACGTCGACCCGCGCGGGCGCGGCAACTATTCGGGCGAGGACAACGTGCTGCGGTCCGAGGCCTCGTACTACGGCCCGTCGTACATGATCAACCACCTGTGGAACGACTACAAGGGCATCGAGGTCGAGACCGTCCTGATCAACTGCCACTACCCGATCACGCAGAACTCGTTCATGCTGCAGTACGGCGTGATCGTGAAGAAGCTGCCGGGCCTGGACTCCGCGCAGGCGGATGTGGTGGCGGGCAAGTTCTCCAAGAGCTTCAAGCTCGGCTTCCTGCAGGACGTGGAGATCTGGAAGAACAAGACCAAGATCGACAACCCGCTGCTGTGCGAGGAGGACGGCCCGGTCTACCAGCTGCGCCGGTGGTACGACCAGTTCTATGTGGACGCCGAGGAGGTGACCGACGACATGACCCGGCGGTTCGAGTTCGAAGTGGACACCACCAAGGCTAACGAGGCGTGGGAGAAGGAGGTCGCCGAGAACCTGGCCCGCCGCAAGGAAGCCGGCGTCTGATGTGGGCCAAGGCTCCCGTGGTGGACTCTGCCGACCTTCGCGAGAAGACCACCGCGGACCGGCGCGAGTTCCTGTCCGGCGGGCTGCGGCCGGTCGAGTGCACGGCCTGCGGGACCTGTGTGCTGGTCAAGAAGAACAGCCAGCACCACACCAGCATCCAGTGGCAGACACCGACCTCCGAGTGTCCCGAGTTCGCCGCGCAGAACCGGCCCGGCGGGCTGCTGGACACCTGCTCCAAGCTGCGCAGCAGCATCGAGGCCCTGGTGGCCGAGGGCCTGCTCGAGGTCCCGGATGACTGAGATCGTCACGGTCACCGTCGCCGACGTCGTCCAGGAGACGGCCGACGCCGTCTCCGTGGTGTTCGACGCGGACTTTCCGTACCGCCCAGGGCAGTTCCTGACGGTGCGGTGCGGCGAGGTGGCCCGTTGCTACTCCCTGTCCAGCTCCCCGCACACCGACGACCGTCCACAAGTGACGGTCAAGCGGATCCCGGACGGGTACGGCTCGGCATGGGTGTGCGACAACCTCAAGCCGGGCACGCAGGTCGAGATCCTGTTGCCGGCCGGGATCTTCACGCCTGGGTCGCTGGACGACAACCTGCTGTTCTTCGCCGCGGGCAGCGGGATCACGCCGGTCATGTCGATCATCAAGTCCGCCCTGGCGCGGGGCACCGGCAAGGTGGTGCTGGTCTACGCCAACCGGGACGAGGCCTCGGTGATCTTCGCCGCGCAGCTGCGTGACCTCGCGGCTCAGTACCCCGAACGGTTCCTGGTGGTCCACTGGCTGGAGTCGTTGCAGGGCCTGCCGACCCCACGGCACTTCGCGCAGCTCAAGCCCTACACCGGGTTCGAAGCGTTCATCTGCGGGCCGACGCCGTTCATGGAGGTCGTCACGCAGGCGTTGAAGGCGCTCAACGTTCCGCGCGACCGGATCCACATCGAACGGTTCATCTCGTTGTCCGGCAACCCCTTCGAGGAGACCGTCGAGGAGCTGCCGGGCGACGGCGACACCGCGACCATCGAGGTGGACCTGGACGGCGAGCAGCACACCTATGAGTGGCCGCGGCACAAGAAGCTGCTGGACGTGTTGCTGGACAACGGGCTCGCGGCGCCGTACTCCTGCCGGGAGGGCGCCTGCAGCGCGTGCGCGTGCCGGATCGAGCAGGGCGAGGTGAAGATGCTGCAGAACGAGATCCTCGACCAGGAGGACCTGGACGACGGTATCGTGCTGGCCTGCCAGTCCCTTCCGGTCACGGACACGGTGAAGATCACGTACTCCTGAGGAGCGGCATGCCGATCGACCCCGCCAAAGCCATCGGAGCGTCCCTGGGTTCCGTCACGTTCGAGTGGGCGCCGCCGGATGTGCTGCTCTACCACCTGGCCCTGGGCGCGGGCGGCGACCCACTGTCCGAACGGGAGCTCCGGTACGCCACCGAACAGGACCTCCAGGTGCTGCCGACGTTCGGTGTGATCGCGCCGAACCTGCGGATGACCAAGGCCCCCAAGGTGTCCTTCCCGGGCGTGGAGATCGATCTGGCGAAGGTCCTGCACGGCCAGCAGGAGATCACCGTGCACCGCCCGCTGCCGACCCAGGCGGCCGCCACGGCGAGTACTCGTATCGCCGATGTGTTCGACAAGGGCAAAGCGGCAGTGGTGGTTCAGGAGTCGACGGTCACCGACGAGAACGGTGACCCGCTGTACACAACGCGGTCGAGCATCTTCGCTCGCGGCGAGGGCGGGTTCGGTGGTGAACGCGGCCCGTCGACCACGATCGAGATTCCGGACCGCGAGCCGGACACGATCCTGAACACGCCGACTCTTCCGCAGCAGGCTCTCTTGTACCGGCTGTGCGGCGACCGCAACCCGCTGCATTCGGACCCAGCGTTCGCGCAGGCCGCCGGGTTCCCCCGGCCCATCCTGCATGGCCTGTGTACATACGGAATCGTCTGCAAGGCCGTCGTGGACGGCGTTCTGGATGGCGACGTCAGCCGGGTGGCGAGCTACGCGACGAGGTTCGCCGGGGTGGTCTTCCCCGGTGAGACCCTGACGACCCAGGTCTGGCAGGACGACAAGCGTTTGCTGATCACGACCACCGCCGACGGGCGCCCGGTGCTGTCGGACACCGTGCTCACCCTATGTTGACCACCGGGTGCTGCGCCGGGTCCAGCCAGCGCATGATCGCGTCGAGCTGGGCCGAGGGCACGGACACGCAGCCGGCCGTGGCCTTGCCGTTGGACACGTGCAGGAAGAACGCCGAGCCCGCGCCCGCCTGGACCGGGCTGCGGTTGTAGTTGATCACCACGGCGTGGTTGTACACGCTGCCAGCAGCCAAAAGGTGCTCGCCGGCCTGCTCGTTGAAGGTGCACGCCCCTGGCGCACAACGGACATGCGTGTTGTAAGCGGGCGAGGCCGAGTCGCTGACCCACCAGTCCGAGTCGTCCACCTGGAAGTACGGCAGTTTCGTCCCGTTGTTCGCGGCGATCCCGAACGCCTCGGTCAGGCTGTGCACGCCCGCCGGGGTGCGGGAGGTCGTCTCGCTGGCCTGCCCCACGCCCATCGAACCGACGTTCGCCGTGACCGGGCCCAGATCCCTGCGCCAGCCGCCCTCGACCCGGGTCCACGCGTTCAGGGTCGCGGTGGTCGCGGTCTTGGCCGCCGCCACCACGGTGATCACCTGGCCCGCCGAGCCGCTGTACGGCAACGGCAGCTGCTCGGCTTCGTTCCTGGTCTGCGCCTGGATCTGCTGCGACGTCTTGGTCGCCGCGGGCGGCGCGCTCGTCAGCGTGGTGTGCGCGCTGACCGGCGGGGCGCTGGCGCTGGGCGGGGCCGACACGGACGCCGTCACGGACGGTTCCACTGTGGGCGCCGGGGCCTGAGTGTCCACAGCGGCCGGTGCGGTGAGCAGCTGCGGAGCGGCCTCGGCAGGGGTCGGGGTGTGCACGGAGTTGGATGCTGTCACGAGTCCCGCGACCGCGCAGGCTAGGACGAAGGGCAGCAGGATTCGGCGCACCGGGCCACTGTAGTGGCGTCACTCAGAGAAAGGGCAAGGCCTCCAATGCCTTTTCACCGTGGTCTGCCCTTTTGTCACCCGGTGACAATCAACCCGCTCGTCGGGACGCCGGTTCCGGCCGTGACAAGCACCGGAAATCCCACCTGATTGGGGGACGTTCCACGGACTTGCCGCACTGCTTCGGCAATCCCGTTCATCCCATGAATATAGGCCTCGCCGAGCTGGCCGCCGTGGGTGTTGACGGGCAGCATTCCCCCGGTCTCGATGGCCCCGTCGGCGATGAAGTCCTTCGCCTCGCCGCGCTTGCAGAACCCGAGTTCCTCCAGCTGGACAAGGACGAACGGGGTGAAGTGGTCGTAGAGGATGGCGACTTCGATGTCCTGGGGCGAGAGTCCGGACTGTGTCCACAGTTGATCACCGACGACCCCCATCTCCGGCAGGCCGACCAGGTCGTCGCGGTAGTACGAGGTCATGACGAACTGGTCCGCACCACTACCCTGCGCCGCCGCGGCGATCACCGCCGGTCGTTGGGCCAGGTCGCGGGCTCGCTCCACAGTGGTCACCACCAATGCGACCCCGCCGTCGCTTTCCTGGCAGCAGTCCAGCAGATGCAGTGGTTCAACCACCCAGCGTGACCGTTGGTGATCTTCCAGCGTGATCGGTTTCCCGTAGAACCAGGCATTCGGGTTCACCGCGGCATGTTTACGGTCCGCGACCGCCACCCGTCCGAAATCCTCCGACGTGGCACCGTAGACATGCTGGTACCGCTTGGCGAACATGGCCACGTCCGCCGCGGGCGTGCCCAGTCCCATCGGATAGGACCACGCGTTGTCGATCCCGTTGGAGGTCGGCATGGTCGCTGCGGCCGTGGAGACCTGACCGAACCTGTGCCCGGATCGTTCATTGAAGGCGCGATAGCACACCACGACGTTCGCAACTCCGCTGGCGACGGCCATCGCGGCCTGCTGAACGGTCGCACAGGCCGCGCCACCACCGAAGTTGATCCGGCTGAAGAAGCTCAGCGACGGCACACCCAGCTCACGCGCGACCGCGATCTCCGAGTTGCTGTCCATGGTGAACGTCACCAGACCATCCACATCGGACGGAGTCAGCCCGGCGTCGGCCAGCGCGGCCCGGCAGGCCTCGACGGCCAGGCGCAGCTCGGTCCGGCCGGAGTTCTTGGAGAACTCGGTGGCGCCGATACCGGCGATCGCGGCTTTCCCGGACAGCGTCATGGCACCACCAAACGAACGATTCCGGTCACGTGATCACCCAGCGAGCAACGGCCGACCACCTGCACAACGGTGTCGGTGCCGTCCGGGGCCGCAGTTCCGGAGAAGGTGAGTGTGTCGCCCGCGTAGCACGGCACGCCAAGGCGAATGGAAACGTTGCGCACCAACGCGTCCGGACCGGCCCAGTCGGTGACGAACCGCTGCACCAGCCCGGTCGTCGTCAGGATGTTGAGGAAGATGTCCTGGGAGCCGCGCTCGATCGCCGCGTCCCGGTCGTGGTGCACGTCCTGGAAGTCCCTGGTGGCCAGGGCCGTGCTGATCACGAACGTCGTCGTTGTCTCGATGCTCAGTTCGGGCAGCTCGGTCGTCTCTGTCATTGTGCCCGCCAGACCGGGAGCGTCAGCTCACCGTCCACACGCGACCAGTCCACCGTGACGGCCTGGCCGATGGCCACCTCGTCCGGCGGGACGTCCAGCAGCTCACCCAGCATCCGCACGCCTTCCTCCAGCTCCACCAACGCGATCACGATCGGCAGCTGCTTGCCCGGCACCGGCGGATGGTGGTGCACGACGTAGCTGAAGATCTCGCCGCGCCCGCTGGCGACGACGTACTCCGGCTTGTCGTGCCCGCAGGCGGGGCAGAACGGGCCCGGTGGGTGCCGGAGCCGTTGGCAGGCCGGGCATTTCTGGATCCGCAGCTCGCTTTGCGCAGTACCGTCCCAGAAGAACTGGGTGTCCTGGTTGACCTGCGGCCGGATCACCGCGCCGGTCGCCGGCTTGGGCCGGAACTTCAGCACCCGGAACATCATCTCGGCGACCGGCTCGTCGTCGACGTACCAGATGTTCTTGGTGGTGACGAACCAGCCCTCACCGAGCCCGGTCTTCTTGGGGCCGACCAGATCCGACAGCTGGGTGGTGAGCGAGAGCTGCTCGCCGGGCCGCAGGTACCGGTGATAGGTCTGCTCGCAGTTGGTCGCGACGATCGAGGTGAACCCGGCCTCGTCGAGAACGCGGATCATCGACCCCAGCGGATCGTCGTCGTCGCGCTGCCCGTG
>CBIMJO010000046.1:0-16663 GCA_966244135.1 uncultured Actinocrispum sp.
GTTGACCGCGTCGAGCAAGACGGACAGGGCGACGCTCTGCTGGAGACATCGCAAGGCGATCCTCCGCCCTACCCGAAGCGATGGGTCGCCCTTTTCGTGTTGCTCGTGGCGACCTTCATGGACCTGCTGGACGCGACGATCGTGAACGTCGCGCTGCCGCGGATCCAGGCGACCCTGGGATCGACCTACTCGGCCATCCAGTGGGTCACCGCCGGCTACGCGCTCACCTTCGCCCTGCTGCTGGTCACGGGCGGCCGGCTGGGCGACATCTTCGGCCGCCGCCGGATGTTCCTGGCGGGCATTGTCGGGTTCACCGTCGCGTCGCTGCTGTGCGGCATCGCCGGTGAGCCGTGGCAGCTGGTGACCGCCCGGGTGCTGCAGGGCGCGAGCGCGGCGGTGATGGTCCCGCAGGTCCTGGCGATCATCCACGTCACCTTTCCCCAGGAGGAGCGCGGAAAGGCGTTCGGCATGCTCGGCGGCATCAGCGGCCTGGCGGCCATCCTCGGCATGGTGCTCGGCGGGGTGCTGACCGACCTGAACATCTTCGGGCTGGAATGGCGGCCGATCTTCCTGATCAACCTGCCGATCGGCATCTTCGGCCTGATCGTCGGGCTGCGGGCGATCCCCGAGTCGAAGGCGCCGTGGAAGGTCCGGCTCGACCCCGTGGGCATCGTGCTGCTCACCGGGGCGATGTTGTTGCTGTTGCTGCCGCTCACCCAGGGGCACGAGCGTGGCTGGCCGGCGTGGACCTTCATCTCGATGGTGGCCGCTGTGCTGCTGCTGGCCGCTTTCGTGGTGTACGAGCGGCGCAAGCAGAACCGCGACGGGTCGCCGCTGGTGCCGCTGAGCCTGTTCAAGCTGCGCGGCTTCGCCTCAGGCGTCAGCGTGTACCTGATGTTCAACATCGCCATGGGCATCTTCTTCATCGCGTGGGCGATCTACATGCAGGTGGGCCTCGGCTGGTCGCCGATGCGCGCCGGCCTGACCGGTATCCCGTTCTGCCTCGGCGCGGCGCCGGGTGCTGGTGTGTCCGTCGGCGTGCTGTTGCCCAAGCTCGGCCGCAAGGTCGTCCAGATCGGCGCGGTGCTGATGGGCCTCGGCCTCGGCGGATACCTGCTGATGGCGGCGAGCTACGGTGCGGAGATCGGGTTCTGGCAGGTCGTGCTGCCGCTGTTCGTGCTCGGCGTCGGATTCGGCTTCGTGTCGGCGTGCCTCGCGGCCATCGCCGTCGCGGACGTGCCACCGGCCGACGCGGGTGCGGCGTCGGGCGTGTTCAACACCCAGCAACAGCTCGGTGCGGCAGTCGGCATCGCACTGTCCGGTGTTCTTTTCCTTGGCGGGCTTGGCGCTGACCTGTCGGCGACCGGTGAGGCATATCGGCCGCAGCTGCAGCAGGAACTCGTGGCCGTCGGCCAGCCGGCCGACCGGGCCGACCGGATCGCCACGGC
Source organism: uncultured Actinocrispum sp. (assembly GCA_966244135.1). GTDB lineage: Bacteria > Actinomycetota > Actinomycetes > Mycobacteriales > Pseudonocardiaceae > Kibdelosporangium. Next base: position 1,449 of record CBIMJO010000046.1, read on the forward strand.
GTTCGTCCAGTGCGCGAGCAGCGGACGGGAGGCCGACACGAGCACGGACAGCACGGCATGTGCTGATCTGACAACGGTTCGATCGGACCAGCGGGTGGCGGGCGTCCTCGACACGGCCACCGCGAAGGTCCAAGGTGACGCCTTCTCCGACGCGTTCCGCGGGGCGCTGTGGGCCATCATCGGCGTGCTGGTGCTGGCCTTCCTTGTGATGCTGGGGCTGCCTGGCAAGCCCATCAACCCGGCCGAAGGCACGGCGGCAACCCCCTAACGCCGGGCCTGTATGAACGCCCGCACCACCCCGGGGTGGTGCGGGCGTTTCCTTGTGCGCCCAGGGCGAAACTCCCGCGCCCAGGGTCCACCGGCAATCGATCCGACCTCCAGCAATTGCGGACAGAGTTCCACCGCATTCAAGAAAGTCGGCTCTGCACAAGCGAATGGGAGATCTCAACCATGGCCGAATCCAAGAGGCGTTGGAGCGAACGCCTGTTGCGCAGCAGGACGGCAGTCCTGGCCGCGGTGGCGCTGGTGGCCTGCGCGGGCGTCAGCACCGCCGCGGCCGACGCCGGCGACGGGACCGTCGCGGGAAAGACGGGGTTCGACTTCGACAAGGGCAACGCGGCGCTGGAGGTCATCTACCCGCGCACCGGTCCGGTGATCCGCGAGGAGCTGAGCAAGGTCGCCATGGACGGCACCTTGATCCTGCGCGTCTCGGCGATGATGGAGGGCTCCTGGTTCGACGCCACGGCGCCGTACCACCGCGCCGCGGTCGGCATCTACTCCGACCTGGGACGCCGGCCGGCCCGCGAGACCCGCACCAACAAGAACATCAACATCGCCATGCTGTACTCGACGTACCACGTCATGAACAGCCTGTTCCCCCAGCGAAACGCCAACTGGCGGGAGATGCTGACCTCGGTGGGCCTCAACCCGGACAACACGTCCACCGACAAGTCCAGCCCGATCGGCCTGGGCAACCTCGCGGGCAAGGCGATGGTCGACAACCGGGTGCACGACGGCATGAACCAGCTCGGCGACGAGGGCGGCAAGAAGTACAACCTGAAGCCCTACGAGGACTACACCGGCTACCAGCCGGTCAACTCGCCGTACAAGCTGACCGACCCGTCGCGCTGGCAGCCGCAGGTCGTGACCAAGGGCAACGGCATCTTCCAGGTCCAGAAGTTCATCACGCCGCAGATCGCCAAGACCCGGCCGTTCACCTTCGCCGACCCGGCCGAGTTCAACAACCTGGTCCCGAAGCCGGCCGCCAGCGACGTCCACAACCTGACCGAGTACCGCAAGCAGGCCGATGAGATCCTGGCCGCGTCGGCGAACCTGAACGACGAGCGGAAGCTGACCGCCGAGTTCTTCAACGACAAGCTGATTTTCGCCGCCGGGTTCCGGGGCACCGTCGGCGACAACATGCTCGACTTCATCGACGCCGCCGCGACGGGTCACCTCGGCGGTTTCGATGCGTTGCTCGCCGCCTGGTACAACAAGGTCAAGTACGACGCGCCGCGCCCGGTGACCGCGATCCAGTATCTCTACGGCGGCCAGAACGTGACGGCGTGGGGCGGTCCGGGCAAGGGCACGGTCACTGATCTGCCCGCCAACGACTGGCGCAGCTACCTGGAGGTCAGCGACCACCCCGAGTACCCCTCCGGCTCCACCACCTTCTGCGCCGAGCAGGCGGCGGTGGGCAGCTTGTTCGGTCGCAGCGACAAGACCGACATCGTCTACTCGGTCCCGAAGGGCGGCTCCTACATCGAGCCGGGCGTGACGCCTGCCAAGGACACCGAGCTGCACTGGACCAGCTGGGACAAGATGGTCAACGACTGCGCGATGAGCCGCATGTGGGGCGGCGTGCACTTCAAGGCCGCCACGGACGCCGGCAAGGCGCTCGGCGCGGCGATCGGCAAGCGCGCCTACGAGTTCATGCAGAAGCACATCAACGGCCGGCGGTAGATCCCGCTCAACCGGCCGGCCCGGGTCACGTCATCCCCAGCGTGCCCCGGGCCGGCCACCTCTCCGCGCCCGGCCGGGCTCTCGATCGGAAGTCGACCGGCCGTCGAGACGCCCAGCGAACCATTGGCACCGAAGGCGAACCGGGCGGTGCGGTTACCGGGCCCAGCGACTTTGACCGAGCACAAAGGAACGCGGATGAACCCCTTCGAGGATTCCGGCAGGAAGCACGTCGTGATCGTGAACAACGAGGGACAGCAGTCGTTGTGGCCGGCCGGGCAGTCCGTTCCGCAAGGCTGGCGGCGGATCTTCGGCCCGCTGGACCGCGACGCGTGCCTGAACCACATCACCACCGGATGGACCGACCTGCGGCCCGCCGCACTGCTGGCGGGCGGGACCACCGGGCAGCTGCTGCCCGCCGACCTGTTCGAGGCCCAGGTGCGCCGCACACCCGGCGCCGAGGCGGTGATCTTCGAGGACGAGGTGCTGTCCTACGCGGAGCTCAACGCCCGGGCCAACCGGGTGGCCCATCGCCTGATCGCGAGCGGCATCGGCGTCGAGGACATCGTGGCCGTGCTGCTGCCGCGGTCGGCCGAGCTGGTCGTGGCGATGCTCGGGATCCTCAAGGCGGGCGCCGCCTATCTGCCCGTCGAGACCGGCTATCCGCCCGCCCGGATCGACTACATCCTGCGCGATGCCAACCCGGCGGCTGTGTTCACCCCCGGCCACCCGGCGCTGTCTACTGTGGATGCAGCCGCCGACACCGACCCGTCGCGGGCGCACGTGCGGTCCGAGCATGCCGCCTACGTCGTCTACACCTCCGGATCGACGGGAAATCCCAAGGGAATCGTGATGCCCCTCAGCGGCATCACCAACGTGCTCACCTGGCACTGCCGGGATCTGCCGGTGCGCCCTGGCAAACGCACCGCCCAGTTCACCGCCATCGGCTTCGACTTCTCCGTCCAGGAAATGCTGTCCGCGTTGTTGTCCGGGCAGACCCTGGTGCTGCCACCGGATGACGTGCGCATCGACATGGATGCCATGGTGCGGTGGTGCGACCGGTTCCGCATCGGCGAGCTGTTCGCCCCGACCGCCGTGGTCGACGCGCTGCTGACGGCCGCCAACGCGCAAGGCAGTGACCTGCCCGCGCTGGAGGACATCTACCAGGGCGGCGAGGCACTGCACCTGGCGGGCTGCATCCGCCCGTTCGCCCGGCGCACCGACGGCATCCGGCGCCTGCGGGTGCACAACATCTACGGCCCGGCCGAAACGAACGCCACCACCACGCTGTCGCTCACTGGCGACCCGGCAGGCTGGCCGGACACCGCGCCGATCGGGACGACCCCGCCCGGCGTCACCTGCCTGGTGCTGGACGACGACCTGCGGCCCGCCGAGACGGGTGAGCTGTACATCGCCGGCGCCCAGGTCGCCCGCGGCTACCACAACCGCCCCGACCTTACGGCGCAACGGTTTGTCGCCAATCCCTACGGCCCGCCCGGCAGCCGGATGTACCGCAGCGGCGATCTGGTCCGGTGGGTCGACGAAGAGACCTTGACGTTCCTCGGCCGCGTGGACGACCAGGTGAAGATCCGCGGCTTCCGGGTCGAGCCCGGCGAGGTCGAAGCGGCGATCCTGGACCATCCCGATGTCACGCAGGTCGCCGTGGTGGCGCAGCGGGGTCCCGGCGGCATCCGCCTGGTCGCCTACACCGTCGGAACGGCTGACACCGCGATCCTTCGTCACCACGCCGAGGCGGCACTGCCCGAGCACCAGGTGCCGTCGGTGTTCGTGCTGGTGCCCGAGTTGCCGTTGACCGCCAACGGAAAGGTCGACCAGGCGGCGCTGCCCGTGCCGGACTTCCCGGCGCCTGCGGCGGTCCCGCAGGGCTCGACCCCGCTGGAACGCGCGCTGTGCGCGCTGTTCGCGGAAGTGCTGGAACTGCCCGCGCTGGGCCCGGACGACGTCTTCTTCGACCTGGGCGGGCACTCGCTGCTGGCCGCCCGGCTGACCTCGCGGATCGGCGCCGAACTGGGACACACGGTCTCGGTGCGCGCGGTGTACCTGTCGCCGACCCCGGCCATGCTGACCCGCCACCTGGAGTCGGCCGCCGCCTGACCGTCGTGTCCACGACTCACCCGTATCGAACAGGAGAACTCGAATCATGCGTTGGGACAACGTGTACATCGCGGGCACCGGGAGCTACCTGCCCGGTACGGTCGAGACGGCCGAGCAGGCGGTGGCGGCCGGGCGGTACAAGGAAAGCGACCGCGAAGTGCGCGGGTTCCGCGCCGTGCGGATCGCGGCCGAGGACGAGCCGGGCCCGGTGCTGGCCGCACGGGCCGGCCGGCAGGCGGTCAGCCGGTCCGGGGTCGATGCCGGGGATGTCGCCCTGCTGCTGCACGCCTATTGGGGGCACCAAGGCAAGGACGCGTGGTCGCCGGCGAGCTTCGTCGAGCGGCACACCGTGAACTCCGGCGCGCCCGCGTATGAGATCCGGCAGGGCTGCAATGGTGGCTTGTCGGCGTTCGAGCTCGCCGCGTCCTATGTCGCGGCCCGGCCTGATGCGTCCGCCGCGCTCGTCACCACCGGCGACGCGTTCCACCTGCCGTACCTGGACCGGTGGCGCACCGACGAGCAGATGGTCTACGGCGACGGCGGCGGTGCGCTTTTGTTGTCCTCGAACGGAGGCTTCGCCCGCTTGCTGTCGACCGCCTCCGTCGGCGACGGCGAGCTGGAGAAGCTGGAGCGCGGCCGCGGGCCGTGGACGCACGCGCCGTTCGAGGACGGCAAGCGGCTGGACCTGGGCGCCCGCAAGCGCGAGCACCTGATCGAGGGCAACGAGGAGTTCTCGTTCGAGGAGATCCTCGGCCGGTTCCAGAAAGGGTCCGCCGCGGCGGTGTCCAAGGCTCTCACTGACGCGGGCGTCGAGCTGCCCGCCATCAAATGGTGTGTGCACACCACTTTTCCGAAGCCGATCGCGCAGAACGCGGTGTACGGGCCGCTCGGGTTCGCCCGCGACGCCACGTCCTACGACTGGTCGCTCGACTTCGGGCAGCTCGGCGCCGGCGACCAGATCATCGGCCTGGACCACCTGCTGGACGTGGGGGAGCCGCGGGTCGGCGACCGGCTGATGGCCTACGGCACCGGCGCCGGGAACGTCTGGACCGTCGCGGTTCTCGAGTTCACCCCGGAGTGGCCCGCCTACCGCGAGCGCCTGGTGCGCGAGAAGAACAGCTGAGCCGGATCGCGGTGCCACGAGGAAGGGGACAGTCGATGACAGGAAGTGAGACGGACCCGACGACCGGGCTGCCGGTATTCCCGTGGCACCGCACCTGCCCGATGGCGCTGCCCGAGCGGTACGCGGACCTGCGCGCCCGGCAGCCGATCGCCCGGGTCCGGCTCGCCACCGGCGGGCAGGCATGGCTGATCAGCCGGCACGAGCACGTGCGGGCGCTGCTGACCGACATGCGAGCCAGTTCCGACCGTTCTCACGCGGGATTTCCCTACTACTTCCCGGTGCCGCCGAAGTTCCGCACGGAGAGCTCGTTCCTGGGCTGGGACCCGCCGAGGCACAGTCTGCACCGCCGGCTGGTCACCATGTCCGGTGAGTTCACCACGCCGCGGGTGCGGACGCTGAAGCCGCGGATCCAACGGGCCGTGGACGAGCGCATCGACGCGATGCTCGCGGCCGGGCCACCGGCCGACCTGGTGTCGGCGCTGGCCCTTCCGGTGCCGCTCACCGTGATCTGTGGCATCCTCGGCATTCCCGGCCAGGACCACGAACAACTACATGCCCGGACCGAGGTGTTGTTCGGCGCGTCGAGCACGGCCACGGAGCGGGAGACCGCTTTGGACGCGATGAACGACTACCTGGCGGATGTCATCGACCGCAAGCTCGCCGAGCCGGGCGACGACCTGCTCAGCCGGATCGTGGAGCGCTACCGTGATGCGGGCGTCGACGACCGGCGCGAGCTGGTCAACCTGATTCGCTTGCTGCTCAACGGCGGGCACGAGGCGGCCGCGTCGATGATCGCGCTGGCCACCCTGACGCTGCTGGAGCATCCCGAGCAGTTGGCCCTGTTCCGGTCCGACCCGGCGGTCGTTCCCGGCGCTGTGGAGGAGCTGCTGCGGTTCCTGTCGCCGGGTGACATCGCGGTGTCCAGGGTGGCGCTGGCGGACATCGCGATCGGCGGTGTGGTCATCCGCGAGGGCGAGGGCATGATCCTGCTCGGCGGGTCGGCCAACCGCGACCCGGCGGCGTTTCCGGACCCGGATGTGCTCGACCTCCGCCGGGACACGAGCGGGCACGTGGCGTTCGGGCATGGCGTGCACCGTTGCCTCGGCGCCGAGATCGCCCGCGCGGAACTGACGATCGTGCTGGAGACGCTGTTCCACCGGATCCCGGGCATCCGGCTGGCCAAGCCGTGGAACGAGCTGGCCTACAAGGACGGCGCATTGGTGTACGGGCTCCACAAGATGCCCGTCAACTGGTGATCACCGCACCGTCGGCACGTACTCCCGGCAGGCGACAACCACACACCGGGAGTACGTGCCGGCACCTTCGTGCGGCCTGACAGCGTTGAGGGGCGGCATCGTGGGATACGACGTGATCGTGGTGGGCAGCGGTTCGGCCGGCGGGGTGCTCGCCGCACGCCTGTCCGGGGATCCGGACCGGCGGGTGCTGCTGCTGGAAGCGGGCCCGGACGACGAGGCATTCCGGGGCCCTGCCCACATGTGGGGCTATTTCTCGGAACCAGGACCCGGCGGGATACCGGGGCCGCTGCCCCGGGGGAAGATCATCGGCGGCAGTTCGGCGGTGAACGCCGGGATCGCGCTGCGCGGTTCACCCGCGGACTACGACGCCTGGCCGCAAGGCTGGTCGTACGACGACTTGCTGCCGCATTTCCTTGCCTGTGAGGCAGATCTGGACTTCGGCGCCGAGCGATGGCACAGCTCCGGCGGAGCGATGCCGATCCGGCGGTGCCGCGGCGATGACCTCACCGAGCTGAGCCGCGCCTTCCTGGAAACGGCGATCACCCTGGGACACAAGGAGGTCGAGGACCACAACCGGCCGTGGGCGGTCGGCGCGGGACCGGCGCCGATGAACGTGGTGGACGGCGTGCGCCAGAGCACGGCGCTGACGTACCTGGCACCGGCGCGCATTCGTCCCAACCTTGTGGTGCGGACCGGGGTGCTGGTCGACCGGGTCGCCTTCGCGCAAAGCCGCGCCGTAGGCGTTGTGCTGGTCACGGGCGAGCACGTTACGGCGGACACCGTGATTGTTGCTGCGGGGGCGTATGGCAGTCCCGCTCTGTTGCTGCGGTCAGGCATCGGTCCGGGCGATGAGCTGCGCGCCGTTGGCGTCACGCCGATCGTGGACCTGCCGGGCGTCGGACGCGGTCTGCAAGACCATCCACTGGTCGTACTGCCCCTGACCGGCCCGCCGGACATGGCCCGCCCGGAGTTCCAGGCTTTGGTGACCGCGCACAGCTCCGGGGCCGGCCCGGCCGGGGCGCCCGATCTCCAGTTCATCGCCGGTGGGCCGCCGCCCGGAGGTGCGCCGATCGCGGCGCAGGGTGGCGGCACCGCGTTCATCGTCGGCACGGCGCTGGTCAAGCCGCGGTCCCGCGGCCGGGTGTGGCTGCGTTCGACCGACCCGGCCGACGCGCCGCGCATCGACCTCGGGCTGCTGTCCGACCCGGCCGACCTGCCCATGCTGCGCGAAGGGGTGCGCGAACTGCTGCGGATGGTCCGCACCGAACCGCTCGCCTCCTTGGTGGCCGCCGGACCGGATGTGGACGAGACCGAACTGGACAAGTGGATCGCGGCGAACGCCGGCACCTACCACCACCCCGTCGCCAGTTGCGCGATGGGCGACGTGGTGGACGGCTCCGGCCGTGTGTCCGGTGTGGACGGTCTGTGGGTGATCGACGCGTCGATCGTCCCGGAAGTTCCCAGTGCCAACACGAACCTGCCCGTCATGGCGCTCGCCGAACGGGCCGCCGGGTGGGTCGCGGCGACGAGATGACATCCGATTCGAGAGGCAGGCAGACATGACGACGACGACCAGGCGGTACCCGCTGTGGGAGTTCCTGGCGCCGCCCAGCAGCTTCGGGCAGCCCGCCCGCACCGCGGTACGCGCCGAGGGCACCAGGGTGTTGTTCGCCGACGGCAAGTGGCGGCAGTGCGGCACGAGCGGGCTGTGGAACGTCAACCTCGGCTACGGCAACAAGAGGATCGCCGAGGCGATCGCGACGTCCTTGGTGGACACCTCGTACCTGCCGCTGTTCCGCGTCGCCCACCAGCCCGCGCTCGATGCCGCCCGCGCGGTCCTCGAGGTCACCGATCCCGACCACTTTGGACGCGTGCTGTTCACCACCTCCGGGGGCACCGCGAACGACGTGAACATGAAGCTGGCGCGCCAGTACTGGGCGCTGCGAGGCGAGCCGGTCCGCAACCTCGTCGTCGGGTTCCGCAAGGGCTTTCACGGGCTCACCTACGGCAGCCACGGCCTGACGGGTGAGAACCTGAACCAGGAGCTGTACGGCGTGGACCGCCGCCTGCTCCGGCACGTCGACCACGAGGACGTCAGCGAACTGGTGGAGCTGATGCGGCGGGAGGGCGCCCGGATCGCGGCCGTGGTGGTCGAACCCGTGCTGGGCTCGGGGGCGTTCCCGCTGTCGCCGCAGATGCTGTCCACTCTGGACCAGCTGCGGCGCGAGCACGGCTTCCTGCTGATCGCCGACGAGGTCGCCACCGGCTTCGGCCGCACCGGTCCCTACTTCGCTTCCGAGACATGGCCGATGAAACCGGACGTGCTGGTCGCGTCCAAGGGGCTCACCAACGGCACCTGTGCAGCCGCAGCGGTCGTCGTGTCGCACGCCGTGTGTGAGGAGTTCGAGCGGGCGGACGCGATGCTGGCCTATGGCGAGACACAGGCAGCCGCTCCGTCGACGTGTGCCGCGATCCTCGCGACGATCGAGGAGATGGAGCGGCTGGAAGCCCTGAAGCGAGTGGAAACCGTGAGCGCCCAGCTGGACGACGTGCTGTCCGGCCTGGCCGATCACCCGCTGGTGGTGGGCGATGGTGGCGTCGGATGCTTCCGTGCGTTGCGGCTGGGCGTCAACGGGCGGGAACTGCCGTTCCCGGCGGTCATCCGGACCGTCTCGGAGATCCGGTTCGCCGGTGCGCTGGTGCAACCGGGGCCGAGCTGCGTCCAGCTGATCCCCGCGTTCGTCTACGAGCAGGAGGACGCCGACCGGCTCGCGGCCGCCGTCCGGACCGGCCTCGACCGCGCCGCGGCGGTCCTGGCCGGGTGAGCGGCGTTCGAGCCGCCGTCGAGCCCCTGACACCACGGTGGGATCACGAAGAGGGAAACGGAGGACAGACCATGACCGCTGACGTTTTCGTGCTGGCCAAGGACGCCCAGGACCTGCTGTTCCGGGAGGCACGCACTGCCAACGCTTTCACTGACGAGCCAGTGTCCGACGACCAGGTCGAGGCCCTGTACGAACTGATCAAGTGGGCCCCGACGTCGCTCAACCAGCAACCGTTGCGGGTCCTGCTGGTCCGCTCGCCCGACGCGCGCGAGAAGCTGGCCTCGATGATGTACCACAACAACCAGGAGAAGGTCGCCAACGCGCCGCTGGTGGCGATCCTGGCGGCCGACACCGAGTTCCACGAGCATCTGGACACCCAGTACCCGTCCTTCCCAGGCGTCAAGAACGTGTTCTTCGCCGAACGCCCGGTGCGCGAGGAGTCGGCGAAGCTCAACACCGGCTTGCAGATCGCCTACTTCATCATCGGCGTGCGCGCGCTGGGCCTGGCGGCCGGGCCGATGGTCGGTTTCGACGAGGAGCGGGTGAACAAGGAGTTCTTCCCCGACGGTGACCGTCTGGCACTGGTGGTGGTGAACATCGGCAAGCCGGCGGAGCAGGCCTGGGCCGCTCGCCTGCCCCGGCTCGGCTACGACCAGGTCTTCAGCACCGTGTGAGAGGCATTCGGACAGTGACGGCGTCCCCGCTCTGCGAGGGCGCCGTCACTGTTGTGCGGGAAAGCCTTGGGGAGAAGCCACCGCGCCGAACGCCGGGCAGCACGAAACCGGGCCCCCTCGGCGAGAGAGGCCCGGTTGTGCCTGGTGCTAGCCGGCTTTGCGGGGCAGCGCGAGAGCCGCGAAGGCGCCCGCGACCAGGAACACCGCGGAGATCTGGAACGCCAGCCCGTACCCGGACGCCAGTGCCGAGACCTGTGCGGCACCGGTCGACGCGACCGTGGTGATCCGGGCGGTCACGAAGGCGACCAGGACGACCAGACCCACGGCGCCGCCCAGCTGACGTGTGGTGTTCAGCAGACCGGCGGCCAGGCCCTGCTGGTGCTCGGGCAGGCCCACGGTCGCCGCACCGGTCGACGAAGTCAGCGCCAGGCCCTCGCCGATGCCGATCATCAGCAGCGGACCGAGAACGCCGGCCGCGAACGTCGTGTGCTCGTCCGCGAAGGACAACCAGGTCATGCCCGCGGCGGCGATGACCAGGCCGGTCACCAGGACCGGACGGGGACCGATGCGCGGTACCAGCGGACCGGCGCTCACCGCCGCGGCGAAGATGCCCAGCGACAGCGGGAGATAGCTCATTCCCGTCTGGGTCGGGCTGTAGCCCAGCACCTGCTGCAGCAGTAACGCGATGAAGTAGAACATGCTGCCCAGCGCGGCGTTGGCGAGCAGGGTCGCCACATTGGCCACCGACACCGGCCGGTTGCGGAAGATGCCCAGCGGCACCAGGGGATGGTCGGTCTTGGCCTGGTCGACCACGAAGAACACCAGCAGCACGACCGCGATGGCCAATCCGCCCAGCACCCTGGCGGACGTCCAGCCCTGGTCGCTGATGCCGGACACGCCGTACACCAACGCCATCAGCCCCAGGGTCACCGACAGCGCGCCTGCGAGATCGGTGACGCGGCCGCCCTCGGTGCGGCGGTGCTCCGTCACGGCCCGCCAGGCCACCGCCCAGAGCACGAGCCCGATCGGCACGTTCAGCAGCAGCGCGCCCCGCCACGACACCAGTTCGGTGATCGTGCCGCCCGCGATGACCCCGATCGTCGCGCCACCGCCGGCCACCGCGCTCCACAGGCCGAACGCCTTGGACCGGCTGGTCGGGTCGGTGAACATGGTGCCGATGATCGCCAGCGTCGCGGGCACCATGATCGCCGCGCCCAGGCCTTGCAGGCCGCGGGCCACGACGAGCATCCCGCCGCTGACGGCGAGCCCACCGGCCAGGCTCGCCAGGGTGAACAGCGCGATCCCGGTCAGGAACACCCGGCGCCGGCCGTAGAGGTCGGCCAGCCTGCCGCCCAGCAACAGGAAACCGGTCAGCACGACGGCGTAGGCGCTGATCACCCACTGCAGGCTGGTCTGGCTGAAACCCAGGTCCTGGAAGATCACCGGCAGGGACACGTTCAGCGCCGACACGTCGAGAACGAACATGAGCTGCCCGAGGCAGCAGGCGGTCAGCACCAGACCGAGCCGCGCACGCGTCGGCGCCGCGACGGAGTTGGTATGCGGATTGGCGGGAATGCTCATGGGAGAACAACTCCTCTGGTCGGATCTCAGCGGAGGGCCACCGCGACGGCCGTGTAGGGCGTCGTGGGCGTGGGCTCGGGAACCGAGAAGAATCGCGCGTTCGGCACGTACAGGTACCGGCCGTGCACGGCGACCGCGGTGGGCAGGTCGAACCGGGGATCGCTGATCCGGTCCACGACGCGGCCCGCGGTCGCGTTGGCGTTCAACTGGACCACGGCGATCTGGTGCACCGGCCCGAGTGCGACGTACAGGGTCCGCCCGTCGAGGTGGATGCCGTCACCGCCGTCGAGGGCCTCGCCGCCGAGGTCGACCGCTTGTGTCACACCGGTGTCCGGGTCGACGCGGAACAGTGTGTCCGTATTGGACTGCATGATGAGCAGCGCCTCGCCGTCGGGCGTGCGTTCGATGCCGTTGGCGTTGAAGCCTTCGCGGTACTCGATGTCACCGGTCAACGGGATGCGCCGCACCTCGTCCTGGGCCGGCAACGAGCCTGTGGCGTGCAACGGGAGGCGATAGAGCACCGGGACGAACGAGTCGGTGGCGTATGCGGCGTCGGGGGTGAGGACGAAGTCGTTCACCAGCGTGGGCCGCGCGGTGGCGAGCTGGTAGGTGGCCAGCACTTGGCCGGTGTCTCCGTCGACGACCCGCGCCTCGCCGGAGATCGCGCCCGCCACCCAGAGGCGGTTACCCGGGCCGACTTTGATGCCCGCCGAGGGCGAGCCGATGCCGGGGGTGATGATCTCACCGTCGCCGGTGGTCAGGTCGACGCGGTAGATGGATCCGTCGGCGAGCGAGCCGAAATACGCGACCGGCTCGGTGCCGATCCCGACCGACTCCGGCTCGAACCCGTCGGGGAGATGCAGGGTGGTGGGGAAAGCGTCTTCCGTCACCGTCTCGGACGGGGCCGCGCCAGGGGGCGCGGCGCCGCGGTCGCTCGTGGCCATGGTGGCTGCCTCCGCTTCGATGCCGTTGTGCTGCAACACAAGCGCTTGGCCCCTGCGGGCCGCTTGAGGCCCGGACGAGCGCCCTGGCGCGCTCCGCCCGGAATCGAGTGGTGCTGCCTACCCTGCGGCCATGAGCAGCCCATTGACTCCATTCAGGATCGTGACCCCGGACGCGGAGCTGGCCGATCTGCGCGAGCGCCTCGACCGGACCCGTTGGCCCGACGAGGAAACCGTCGGCGACTGGTCGCAAGGCGTGCCGTTGTCGTACGCCCGCGAGCTGGCTTCGTACTGGCGGGACGGCTACGACTGGCGTGCGACCGAGACGCGGCTCAACGCCCTGCCGCAGTTCCGGACCGAAGTGGACGGTCTGGGCATCCACCTGCTGCACGCCCGTTCACCGCACGCGGATGCGTTGCCACTGCTGATCACCCACGGCTGGCCCGGGTCGTTCGCGGAGTTCCTGGATCTGCTGGAGCCGTTGACGAATCCCGCCGACCCGGCCGACGCCTTCCACCTCGTGATCCCTTCGTTGCCGGGACACGGGTACAGCGACCGGCCGACCGGAACTGGTTGGGGTGTCGAGCGAATCGCGGACGCGTGGGCGGAACTGATGGCCCGCCTGGGGTATGCGCGCTATGGCGTGCACGGCGGCGACTGGGGTTCGTTCGTCGCCGCCCAGCTGGGCCATTCCGACGCCGGGAACCTCGCCGGCATCCACATCACGATGGCGTTCGCGCCCGCGCCGGAACGGCCGGTGGAGCTGACCCAACGCGACCACGCCGGGCTCGCGCAGCTGAAAGCGTTCCAGCAGAACGAAAGCGGCTACTCGGCGATCCAGTCGACCCGCCCGCAGACCCTCGGCTACGGCTTGGCCGACTCGCCCGTGGCTCAGCTGGCGTGGATGGCGGAGAAGTACTGGAGCTGGACCGACCACGACGGTGACGTGGAGAAGGCGATCAGCCGCGACCGGCTGCTCGACGTGGTCACCATGTACTGGCTCACCGGCACCGCGACATCGTCGGCACGCTTGTATTGGGAGAGCTACAACAAAGTGCCCATGCACGAGGTGGCGGTGCCGACCGGTGTCACCACGTTCCCCAAGGACGCACGGATGCCCCGGGCCTGGGTCGAGGGCCGGTTCACCGACGTCCGGCACTGGACGGATCTGGAGCGCGGCGGCCACTTCCCGGCGCTGGAACAGCCGGCCGTCCTGGCCGGCGAGCTACGTGCGTTCTTCGGCAAGCTGCGCTGAGAACAGCCGCAGGGGGCCGGACCGGTGCCCGCCGGTTCGGCCCCTGCGACCGGGTCACCAGGCGACCGGCATCTCGTACACGCCGTACATCACGTTGCCGTCCTTGTACTTCAGCTCCTGCCACGGCTTGGCCAGCCGTAGCGTCGGGATGCGCTGGAACAGTTTGGTGAGCACGATCTGCAGTTCGACGCGGGCCAGTTCGGCGCCGATGCAGTGGTGCAGGCCGTGGCCGAAGGCGACATGGTGGCGGGCGCCCCGGGTCACGTCCAGCTCGTCCGCGTTCTCGAACGCCTCGGGGTCCCGGTTGGCCGAGTAGCCGAGCACGATCATGCCCTCGCCCTCGCGGATGGTCACACCGCCGATCTCGATGTCGGACAGCGCGACCCGGGAGGTGGCCAGGTCGCCGGGGGAGATGAACCGCAGCAGCTCCTCCACCACGGTCGGCGCGAGGTCCCAGTCCGCCTTGAACCGCTCCAGCTGGTCGGGGTGCTCCAGCAGGGTCATCGTGCCGATCGCGATCATCGCGGCGCTGGTCTCATGCCCGCCGTTGAGCAGCAGGCGGATGACGTTGACCAGGTCGCGCCGGTCGAACAGGCCGGCGTCGCGGTAGCGGGCCACGATCCGGCTGAGCAGGTCCTCGCCGGGGTCGAGCAGCTTGTCGTCGACCAGCCGTCCGATGTAGTCGTTCAGTTCGGTGATGGCCACGCCGCGCTCCTCGGCGGAGGAGCGGCCGCCGAACAGTACGTCGGTCCGGGCATGCAGGTAGTCGTGGTCCTGGTTGGGGATGCCGAGGATCGTGCAGACCACGGTCAGCGGAACCGGCAGTGCCAGCATCCGCACCAGGTCGACCGGCGGCCCGGCCGCCAGCATCTTGTCGATCAGCCCGTCGACGAACCGCTCGATCTTCGGCCGCATCTCGCGCACCCGAAGCGTGGTGAACTCGCCGGACACCGCGGCCAGCCGGCGGTGCACGGTGTGCAGTGGCGGATCCCAGCCGATGAACGAGGCCTCGGTCCGGACCTGCTGTGGAATCGGGATGTAGTAGGGAAAGCCGTCGTGGGCCCGGTCCGAGCTGGCGCGTGGGTCGGTGAGGATCTGGCGCACGTGGTCATAGCGCGTGATCACCCACGCGGTGCGGCCGGTCGCCAGCTCAACGCGAGCGATCGGTTCGGTCTCGCGCAGCTGCCCGTACTCCTTGGGCGGGGCGAACGGGCAACTGCGGAACCAGGGGAACACCCCTGGCGTGGACTGCGCCGCGGTCATGCGGATTCCCTTCTCGTCTGTTCACGCCCGCCTGCGCGGCCGGCTGTTGCGGTCATTGCTGTGATTCCGGCTGGGACTCCGGCAGGTGCACGACCAGCCCGTCCATCTCCTCGGTGACGGTGAGCTGACAGCCCAGCCGGCTGCGCTCGTCTCGCGTGCTGATGGTGACCTCGAGCAGTTCGTCCTCCAGTTCGTGGATCGGCGGCAGCGGCTTGGTGTTGTC
>CBIMJO010000047.1:0-16490 GCA_966244135.1 uncultured Actinocrispum sp.
AACTCCAGCGCACCGTCGGGACGGCGGCGCACCAGGTCGCCGCTGCGGTACAGCCGCGCACCAGGGCGGCCGCTGAACGG
Organism: uncultured Actinocrispum sp.; assembly: GCA_966244135.1. Lineage (GTDB taxonomy): Bacteria > Actinomycetota > Actinomycetes > Mycobacteriales > Pseudonocardiaceae > Kibdelosporangium. Next base: position 81 of record CBIMJO010000047.1, read on the forward strand.
GTCGGGGACGAAGCGCTCCGCCGTCAGCTCCGGCCTGCCGAGGTAGCCTCGGCATACCCCGGCGCCACCGGTACACATCTCCCCTGGCACGCCGACCGGCACGGGTTCGAGGTCGCCGTCAAGCACGTAGCACTGGATGCCCTCGATGGGGAAGCCGATGGACAGTGGGCCGTCCGAGCCGTCGCCACGCGCGGAGGTCACCCAGATCGTGGTCTCGGTGTGGCCGTAGAGGTTGCGGAAGTGCCGGCCCGGCGCCCATGCCGCGGCGAACTCCTCGGAACATGCCTCGCCGCCGACGACCAGCGTGGTCAGGCCCGGCACGTCGGCCGGATCCATCAAGCCCAGCACGGTAGGCGCGAACAACGCCGTCGTGATGCCCTGCTCACGGATGGTGCGGGCGAGGTCGGGGCCGGGCCGCAGGTCCTGCTGGCCGGCGAGCACGACGGCGGCCCCGGAGTGCAGCCCGAGCATGATCTCCAGCACCGAGGCGTCGAAGCAGAAGGACCCGAACTGAAGCACCCGGTCAGCCGGGGTGGTACCGAAGATCCGGACCTGCTCGTCGGCGAGGTTGCACAAGCTGCGGTGCGGGATCATCGCACCCTTGGGCCGCCCGGTGGAACCGGACGTGTAGATGACATAGGCGAGGTCGTCCGGTTCGCCGATCCGATGTGGACGGTCCGTGGGCCGGGCGGCGACCGCCCCGGCGCCGGTGTCGAGCAGGATCGCCGGGGTGTCGCCGGGCAGCCTCCCGGCCAGGCCGGACACCGTGATCACCAGGCGAACGCCGGAGTCCCGCAGCATGTACGCGAGCCGGTCCGCCGGGTACTCGGGGTCCAGCGGCACGTAGGCGGCGCCGGACTTGAGCACGCCCTGCATGGCGACCACGAGGTCGAAGCCGCGCGGCAGGCAGATGCCGACCAGAACGTCGCGCTCGGCGCCCAGTGCACGCAGGTGGTGGGCGAGCCGGTTGGCACGCTCGTCGAGCTGGGCATAGGTGAGCCGCTGGTCGCGATGAACCAGGGCAACCGCATCCGGGGTGCGGTCGGCGGTCGCCTCTACCAACTCGTGTGCCAGCCGTCCGCCCAGGTGCGGCTCGGTCGGTGGATTCCACTCCCGCAGCACGTGGGCGCGTTCACCGGCAGTGAGCATCGGCAGCAGGCGGACGGGCCGCTCCGGGTCGGTCAGCGCGCCGTCCAGCAGCGTCCGCAGATGACCGAGCAGGCGGCGCACAGTGTCCTCGTCGTACAACGCGGTGTCGTACACGAGCGAGCCGCTGATCTCGTTCTCGACTGAGACGACGCCGAACTGGAGGTCCCACTTGGAGGTGTGCGTGTGGCTGGGCACCCGCTGGATGTCCAGCCCCGGCAGGGCGAGGATGTCCCGCTCACTGTCCTGCATCGCGACCACGGTCTGGAAAAGCGGGTGGTGCGCGGCGCTGCGCGGCAGCCGCAGTGCGTCCACGACCGCGTCGAACGGCAGGTCCTGGTGTGCTTGTGCGTCCAACGTCGTGTCGTAGACCTGCCGCAGCAGTGCTCGGAAGCCCGCATGTGGGTCGATCCTCGTGCGCAGAGCGAGAGTGTTGACGTAGAAGCCGACCGCGCTGTCCAGCTCGACGCGGTTGCGGTTGGCGACGCCGGTGCCGACGACGAGGTCGTCCTGGCCGCTGTAGCGGTACAGCAGCACGTTCCACACGGCGAGCAGCACCATGAACGGGGTGACCCGCTCGGTGCGGCAGAACTCGTCCAGCGAAACGGGCCAGGTGAAGCCTGCTACGGCTCCGCGCATCGCCATCTGGGCGGGCCTCGGCCGGTCGGCCGGCATCTCCAGCACCGGCGGCACCCCGGCGAGACGCTCGGTCCAGTGCTCGACCAGCCCGGCACTCGCCGGTCCGGCAGACCACCCGGCCTGCCAACGGGTGTAGTCCACGTACTGCAGTGGCGGCGGGCCGAGGTCGGGCCGTGCTCCGTCCACAAGCGACTGGTAGGCGCGGCGCAGTTCGTCGAAGAGCAGCTTGGTGGTCCACCCGTCGCACACGATGTGGTGCAGGGTCACCAGCAGCAACGCGTCATCGGCGGCGAAGCGCACCAGCCGGGCGCGCAGCAGCGGCCCTTCGCTGAGGTCGAACGGGACACGTGCCTCGATGTCGGCCTGCTCGGCCGCGACGGCGTCGCGATCCGCCTCGGCCGTGGGGAGCCCGGTCACGACAAGTCCGAAGTGGACATCGGGCAGGACCACCTGCCGCGGTTCGCCGCCGATGTCCAGGAAAACCGTCCGCAGCGCCTCGTGGCGTTCGCCGAGCAGCCGCAGTGCCGTGCCAAGCGCCTCCGGGTCCACCTCCCCGCGCATCCGGAAGGCGTAGGGACAGCTGTAGACGGGGTGGCCCGGGTGCAGTTGGTCCACCAGCCACAGTCTGCGCTGGCCGGAGGACACGGCGTGCACACCGAACTCCTCGCCCCGCGTCGCGAGTTCGGTGTGCACCGCCGCGCGGTGGTCTGGATCCAGCGCCTGCAGGCGCCGCAACACATCCTGCACGTTTCCTCCAGTGTCAGCGCTCGGCGAGGTCGATACCGTCGAGCAGGTCCGCGATGCTGAGCTGGGACCGGGCCAGAGTCCGGGGCACGAGCGCACCGGCTGGGACCGGTGCGGCGGCCCGCAGCCGTTCCACCTCCGCGGCCAGGCCCGCGATGGTCGGGTGGTCGAACAGCAGCCGCAGCGGGACGTCGACGCCGAAGTCGCGTGCGATCCGGGCGATCAACCGGGTTGCCGTGATCGAGTGGCCACCCAGGTCGAAGAAGTTGGCGTCCCGGCCGATCCACTCGGCGCCCAGAACGCCTTGCCAGGCCTCGGCGAGCTGCCGCTCGGTCGTCGTGCGTGGCTCGGAGTGGATGCTCGACGGCCCCTCGACGGCGGGTTCGGGGAGCGCCTGGAGGTCGAGCTTCCCGTTGCGGGTCAGGGGGAAGGCGTCCAAGGCCACGATCGCGGACGGCACCAGGTAGTCGGGCAGCGTGCGATGCAGGTCCTCACGTAGCACCTCGAGCGGCTGGGCATCGGGCCGCTGCTCCAGCACCACGTAGCCGACGAGCCAGGCGTCACCGGCTCCATCACCGTTGCGCGGCACGACCACGGCGTCGCGCACCAGGCTCGACGACCGCAGCGCTGCCTCGACCTCGCCGGGTTCGATACGGAAGCCGCGGATCTTGACTTGCCGGTCGACGCGGCCGAGGAACTCGAGGTTGCCGTCCGGCAGCAGGCGGGCCAGGTCACCGGTCCGGTACATGCGGGCGCCCGGCTTGCCACCGAGATGGTCGGGCACGAACCGCTCGGCGGTCAGTTCAGGCGCCCGGACGTAGCCGCGCGACACGCCGTCGCCGCCGATGCACAGTTCGCCGGTCACGCCGGGCGGCACGGGCTCCAGGTAGCTGTCCAGGACGTAGACGCTGGTGTTGTTCAGCGGCCTGCCGAGTGGGATTCGGGTATCCCCAGCGTGTACGTCGTTGCAGCGATGGCTGGCCGCGAACGCCGTGGCCTCGGTGGGGCCGTAGCCGTTGATGATGTGCTCAGGTCCGCCGGGGTGCGCGGCGAGCGTGGCGACAGCGGTCGTATCGGCTTGTTCGCCGCCGAACAGGAAGTAGCGCAGCGACGACAGCGCCGACGGGGCTTCCCGCGCCACGTACATGGCCAGCGAGGTCGTCAGGAGCAGCACGTCGATCTCGTGGGTGCGCAGCCACGGTCCCAGCTCGGCCGGGTTCAGCGCGATGTCCTTGGGCAGGCCGACCAGGCGGCCGCCGTTCAGGAGCGCACTCCAGACCTCGACGGTGGCCGCGTCGAATGTTGTGGTGGAGACCTGCGCGATCCCGTCGCCGTGGCGCAATTCGACGTAGCCGGCGTCACGGACCAGGCGGATGACGTTGCGGTGGGTCACGCACACACCCTTTGGCCTGCCTGTCGAGCCGGAGGTGTACATGACGTAGGCGAGATCGTCCGGGTTGGTTGTCCGATGTGGACGGACCGGGTCTCCATCCCCCGTGACCGCGACGGCGGTCACGGAAGGCAACTCCGGCAGGGGCTTGTCGGTCACGACCACACCCACATCCGCGTCGGCGCACAGCATGGCGAGCCGTTCGGCCGGATGGCCGGGGTCCAGCGGCAGGTACGCGCCGCCCGCCTTGAGGATCGCGATCACCGCGACCACCCACTCCACACCACGTTCGAGCAACACCCCGACCGCTGCGGCCGGCAGGTGGTGAGCGAGGCGGTTGGCGCGCTGGTCGAGTTCCCGGTAGGTCAGCCTGATGTTCCCGTATTGCACCGCGACGTCGTCGGGATACCGGTCCACGACTTGGTGGAACAGTTCGGCCAGCGTGGCCTGCGCCGGGTAGCCGGAGGCGTTGGCGTTGAGGTCGCGGACGATTCTGCGGTGCTCGGCAGGTTCGAGCAGCGACTGGTTGGACAGCCGGACGTCAGGTTCTCCGGTTACCTGACGCAGCACGATGGCGAACCGGGTCAGCAAGTCCTGCACGTCATCGCGGTTGTACAGCGACGTCCTGAACTTCACCCAGCCGCGCAGCTCGCCATGACCGCCGTCGGGCAACTGGACTTCCAGGTCGTACAAGCATTGCGCACTGGCGCCCAGGGTGAAGGCGAACATGCAGCCGCCCGCGGCGCTTGGTGCCGCCAGTGGTGGTGGGGAGGCGAACGCGAACTGGAAAACCGGATGCCCGTCAAGATCACGCTTGGCGCCCAACGCTTGTGCTGTCGCGGTCCGCAGCGCGTCGCGCACCTGGCTCAGGACCTCCCGCGGCGTCGGGTCCCAGCCCAGACGTATCCGCAGCGGGAGCAGGGTGACGAACTGGCCGATGAGGTCCTGTGCGTCGTCTTCACGGCCTGCCGACGGCGAGCCGATCACCAAGTCGCGCGCGCCGGTAAGCCGGTGCAGCAGGAGGGAGAACGCGGTCAGCAGAACCATGGACGACGAGGAGTGGTTGTCCCTGGCCAGTTTCCGCACCGCGGCGGCGAGGTCGGCCGGCACGAGCAGCGGCAGCGAGTCCGCAGCGAAGTCCGGTCGCGAAGGGCGGGTGCGGGTACCGGGCAGTTCTACCGGCTCGGGCAGATCTTCTTGCCAGCGCTGGACATCCGCGGTGTGGTCGCCCTCGCGCGAGCGGGCAGCGATGTCACTGAAGCAGACCGGGAACCCGGGCAGCTCGGGTTCACGTCCAGCCACCAGGGCGTCGTAGCAAACCAGGAGTTCCCGTTGCAGCACGGCCAAAGACGCGCCGTCGGCGACCATGTTGTGCACGAACAGCAGGAGGCGGTGAACATCCGCGTCGAGCCGCAGCAGCGTGACTCGCAGCGGCGCGCCAGAAATGTCAATTCGATGGGCGAGCTCGTTGGCCACCAGGGCTTCGGCACGCTCGCTCCGCTCGGCGGCAGGCAGCGTGCCCAGGTCATGGAATCCGATGGGCACAACGACGTCCGGCGAGGTCAGAGCGACGAGTTCGTTGTCGCGCAACGCGAAGCTCGTGCGTAGCGGCTCATGCCTGCGCACGACCGCCGCGAGTGCCTCAGCCAGCGCGTCGCGGTCCAGTGGCCCGGTGATGTCGACATAGACCGGCATCGTGTGGAAGGTGCCGTCCTCGGCCAGTTGGTCGTGGGACCACACCTGCTCCTGTGCTGGGGTCACAGGGCTTTCGGTCACCGCGCACCTTCCTTCGCCAGGATGGTTCGCGCCACTTCGTCGAGCACGAGGCGCGGATCGTCGAGCAGGGCGAAGTGGCCGCCCGGCTGGATCACCAGATCGCAGGCGGCGGTGGTGCACCGCTTCCACTGCGCGGCGTGCTCGACGGGCACGAGCGGGTCGGTGCCGCCTGCGATGACGGTGATCGGGATGTCGAGAGGTACGACCTCATCCCGGAATCCCGCGCACACGGCGAGGTCGGCCCGCATGGTCGGCAGCAGGAGTTCGAGCATCTCGGTGTTGGCCAGCAATTCGGCAGGCACACCGCCGAGGTCGGTCAGCCACGTGATCAGCTCGGCATCATCGAGTAGGTGAGGGTTGCCGCGCAACGGCATGTGCGGAGCACGTGCCGCGGACACGACCAGCCGGGCCACGCCGTCGAGCGCTCGTGCGAGCTCGAGGCCCAGCAGTGCGCCCATGCTGTGGCCGAACACCAGGTAGGGCGGCCGCACCAGGTCCCGGACGGCTTCGCTGAGCGGGACGACGATCTGCGCGGATTCCGTCATCGGAGGTTCGGTGAACCGTCTGCCACGTCCGGGAAGCAGCGCACACCACAGCTCGACCTCTTCGCCCAGCAGGTCGAGCCACGGCAAGTACGCCGCGGCGTCGCCGCCCGCGCAAGGCATGCACACCAGGCGCAGCAGTGCGTCAGGTTTGGGCCGAGCACAGTGCAACCAGGCGCTGCTCGTTGCTGCCACGATCACTCCCCCTGTGGTCTGATCCGGTACCGCAACGCTAGAAAGCCGTCCTTAGGGCGGGTTCCCGGAACGCTGTCGGTGGTCTTACGGTTTCCTTCAGGGCCGCCGAGCGGCGCGAATCCCCGCGACAGGGCGAGATCCACCGGCTGAGCACGCGAAGGGACGACCCGCGCACCGGCCGGGCCGGACTCATGTGAAGGGCGGCTTCAGGCCACCCGAAGATCAGCCGACGGTTCCGGTGCGGGTGGGGATCACACCGATCTCGGCCATCCGCTCCGCGTACAGCTCGTAGCGGCGCTGGGCTTCGCCGTGGCGGCGGGCCTCCCGCAGGATGTGCACCAGGTGCAGGTGCGCCCCCTCGTCGTAGCCGTCCAGGTCGAGCAGCCTCAGCAGGTAGTCCACCCGCTGATCGGCGTCGGGCACGACGCGGACGAGGATGCGCAGGAGGGCCGCGTAGGCGCTGCGCACCTCCTCCCGCGGCTGTGTCGCCCAGTCCTCGTACAGCTCTTCGACCAGGAATTCGCCGTGGTACATCTCCACGGCATCGACCAGCAGTGCATGGCCCGCCGGTTCACCGTGGCGGTACGCGGTTCGGGCGGCTTCGGCCGCGGCGAGAAAGCGCTCCATGTCGATGTCCACCAGCGACGGGTCCAGCGACACCGCGTTGCGATCGGCCACCACCGGCTCGAAGTCACCCGTACCCTGGTCGACCGCGAGAACCGCGCGCAGCGTGGACAACTGCACGGACAATCGGTTGCCGACGCGGTCGGAGTTCGCGTCCGGCCACAGCAACTCGGCCAGCCGCGGCCGCGCGACCGGCCGCCCGCGGTGCGCGATGAGGATCTTGAGCAGGTCGCGGGCCTTCTTCGACTGCCACTCCCGCGCCGGCACCGGCACCCCGTCCCGCAGCACCTGGAACGTGCCGAGCGTCTGCACGGCGAGGCGCGGTGCCCTCGGCAGGCTGGCCCCGAGCACGTCCGCGGTCCGCGAGTCGTGCCGCACACCGTGCTTGAACAGTTCCGCCTGCGCGGCGGCGGTGCGGTCCGGAGCCATCCCGGACACCTGAACCAGTGCGAGCAAAGCGGATGCCTCGCCCACCGGATCACCGAGTGTCCGCCAGAGCGCGACCGCTTCGGTGAGCAGGCCCGCTGCCGCCTGCGGATCGCCGGAACTCGACGCGGTGAGCTGCAGCGAATCGGCCAGCCCGGCCCGGTCCCGGCGCTGCCCGGCCAGCGCCCTTGCCGCGGTCGCGTCGGCCTGCGCAGCGTCACGGTCACCCGCTATGAGCGCGACCCAGCCGCGCGCCAGCAATGCCGGCACCCGTCCCCACCTGATCCTCTCGCTGAGCTGGACGGCCTGCTCGGCGAACGCCATGGCGGCAGCGAAGTCGTCGGCGGCGCGAACTCTCGCCAGCGTCGCCAGCACGACGACCTGGATGGGCAGGCACGAATCCTGGTCGGTCGCCATCAGCCGCGCCTGGTCGAGAAACGCCTGTGCCTGCCGGGGTTCGCCGCGCCGCCAATGCACTTCGCCGACCACGAGCAGGCCGTAGACCACGTCCTGGGAGACGCCCTGGCCGCGCCACATGGCCCAGCTTTGCGCGGCATCGGCCAGCGCCTCCTCGAAACGGCCGACCTTGGCCGCGACCCTGGTGCGGATACCGAGGCAGAGCGGCTCGTGGCCGATCAGCCCGGCCTGCCTGCTCAGCAGCATCACCTCGTCGATGTCCCGCAATGCCTCCGCCGGGTCGCCCTCCTCGGCCATGAGCCACGCTCGTTCGGCGCGGATCATCAGCCACAGCAGGCGGTTGTCGGCGTCGCGGGCGTGATCGAGCGCCTGGCTGTAGTGCATGTCGCCGGCCACCTGGTCACCGTCGTAGGCGGCGAGCAACCCCAGCGCCCGGTGACTCCATGCCTGCGCGGTACGGCCACCACACAGTTCGGCGGCGGTCACCACCCTCGTCACCAGCGAGCGCGCCTCGTCGACCTGCCCGGTCTCCCGTAACCACCGCACCGCCAAGGACAGCAGCCGGACCTCGTCCAACGTGCCGGACTCGGCGAATGTCGCGCGCCGGAACAACTCCAGCGCCTTGGCGGTCTGCCCGGTGAGGTAGTAGAGCTGGCCCATCCGCCAGGCAAGGCACGGCGGTTGCTCCGCCCCGCTGACGACAGCCTGGTTGTAGCCGTGCAACGCACCGAGCCAGTCGCCGCGCTGCTGCTTGGCGTAGGCCCACACCAGGAACAACCGCGGATCGCTGAAGCCGTCAACCGCCATCCGTTCCATGGCGGCGAGCACCGCGCCGACATCGCCCGTGGCGATGATGTCCTCGTCGCGCCGCAGCAACAGCTGCGCGACGTCGTCCCACAGCCGCGCCGCGACAAGATGGCGCAACGCCTCGGCGTGCTCGCCATCGCGTTCACAGCATTGCGCCGCGCGGCGCCTGATCTCGGTTGCCGTCTCGCCGTCGTCCGCGCGGCTGGTCAACAGCTGGTGGACGGGTTCGGACACCGTCCAGGTCGCGGGTTCGCTGGCCTCGGTGGCGAGCAGGCCCCGTCGCGCGAGTTCCGGCAGCACAGCGTCGGCATCTGCGTGGCCCAGGGCGGCGCACAGTCCGGCGCTGACCCGGCCGAGCAGGGCGATGGTGCGCAGCAGCGACTGGGTCGGCTCCGGCTCGCTGGCCAGCACTCGCGTGGCCATGTCGGTGAGCAGCCGGTTCCCGGACACGCCGTCGGCAGGTGGCCGGTGTCCCCCTTTCACCGCCTCGACGTACAGCACGACCGCCGCGGGCCAGCCCGCCGTACGTGTCCAGATCTCTTCCACCGTCTGGTCGTAGCGGTCGCGTCCGAGCAGGGCGGCGACCTCCTGCCGGGTGAACGCCAGCTCCGCCGAGCTGATCTCGCGGACGTCGCCCGGGTTCACCAGATCCAACCGCAGTGCGCAACGCGTCAGCAGGACCAGCCGCAGCAACCGCGAGCTGTTGCGGCACAACCCTTCCAGCAGCTTGGCGCCGTCGCTGTCCGGCTGCAGGGCGCTCGCCTCGTCGATCACCAGCACCAACGGCCCATCGAGGTGCAGATCCAGCAGCCCGCAGATCAGTGTCGTGATCACGTCGACCTGAACAGCACCGTCATGCCCCTCGCCATGACCGGTGGTGGTGATCAGTTCGGCGGGCAGGCCGGGGAACCTCGAGCGCAGACAACGCAGCAGTTCACGAGTGAGCCTTTCGACCGAAGTATCCTCGTCGCCGATCTTGAGCCAACACGCCTGGCGCCGTGCGGCCCATGCCGCGACCGTCGTCGTCTTCCCCCACCCAGGTCCCCCGACGACCATCACGACCTTGTGGTCAACCGCACCGTCCAAGACCTCCATCAATTCAGGCCGGTCGACCAAACGCGCCGGAAATGCCGGAAGACCTCTCCCCTCGGTAGTCAGCTCGCCCATATCTTGTGTACCCCCGGATACAGATTCGAACAGCAGATCTACGAGGCACCCCTGACGTGCGGCCACTAGGGCAAGGATGAGCAGTCGGCCCGTCCAGCGAAAGAGTCACCGACCAAAAACCTCCAATTGGTCTTATACATTTTGATGAGCACTGTTACGGAAGTTGAATGGGCGATACCGCGGAGATTCCAGGTCGAACACCGGTCCAATTCGAGCAGGGCAGGCGCCGACCAGCTCCGACCGGCACAAAAACCGCTTAAGCTGGTGATTCTGAGGTGAAAACAACGCTTCGAATCGCGCAGATGGTCCAGTGGCCATCCGCCCCATTCGGACATTCTCGCCGCTTTGAGCCCACTGCCGGACGAACGCACCATGCCATTTCTTCCCTTTCATTGCCGTGCACCGTTCCCAATGGTGCAGCGCGCGCCGCACTACCAGATGACTGGAGACACGCGTAATCGGCATCGGCCGCGGCGCCCAAACCCAGTAGAGCAGCCCGCGCGTCGCGGAAATACAGAGACGGTCAACCGGACGGCCGGGTACGCCGCTGACGGTCCCGGACGATCAAGGCCTCGACGAGCCGGCGGCGGCGCCGGGCGGAGTGCCGGCTGAGCGCTATGCCGGCGGCGCTGCCCAGCGCGGCCAATGCGGCAAGGACCACGACGGCGGTATTCATACCGGCGAGGAAGATGACCAATGCCGCGATGGCGAAGGCCACCGCGAACGCGTATCCGCCGAGCCCCGGCTTGATCGGCGGGAGATCGTCCGTCAGTCCGGTGGGCATCGGAGAAACGGGCGGTGCCGGGTCTTGCCGCGCGACCGGTTCGTCCGTTGTGGACTGTCGAGGAGCCGGTTTGACCGGTGCTGGTGTGGCCGGGCCGACCGCATACCCGGTGGCCTGCACGGTCGCCTCACCAGCGGGCCCCGTGACGATGACCTCGCCTCGCAGTGCGCCCTCTGCCGCCGGGGTCCACGTGAGGCGCAGCACTGCACCGTCCAGCCGCGCCCGGAGGATCTCAGGCAGCGAACTGGTCACGGTGGACTCCAAGGCCAGCCGGCCACCGCCGACATCCACTTCGCGGGCGGCGCGACCGTCTACCGAGACGCGGCCGAAGTCGACCATCGACGCCGAGAGCCGCAGAGCGGTGTCACGCAGCGCGTTGCTCGCCGCCTCAGCGACCCGGCGGCTGTCATCCTCGCTGAGGCGGCGCAACTCCGCCCGCGCGGCCACCGCGACCGGCAGATCCGCACCGGCGGCCAGCCGTGTCAGCTCGGTGACCGCGCCGATTCGCCCGGCCGGAGCCGGGTATGTCAGCAAGTCCAGGACCTCGGGCGGCAGCGACGCCGGCCGGAGCCGCCACCGCGGGTTGCGAGCCAGGTACAGACCACCCTGCAGGCCGAACTCCCACTTGCACGGTGTCTGGTGCGGCTCCCGGGCACGAACGTAGTCGTAGACGTACTCGTAGAGCTCGCCCAGCGCCACCTGGCCGTCCTGGTCACGGTCGGCCTCGCCGGTGCGGATCCCTTCCACGACCGCACTGGTGAACAGTGATGGGCCGGCAAGGTGGTCGTCGGTCAGCTGCTGGCCTTCGAACGCGTACTGCATGGCGGTGGACGCCGTGATGACCGCGCGCCCCTGCCCGCTGTGCACACGTTCGCGAAGAAACCGCTCCCCCACATCGACACCGCCGCCCGCCCTGGGGATCATGCCCCGCTCGAACGCCCCGCCGTAGCAGCAGTCCAGCAGCAACACCACCCGCCGTGCGAGGCTGCGCTGCATCAACCGGCTGACCAAGGCAGCGTCGACAGCGGTCGACGCGAGCCTGCGCGGCACCGTGTTCGTCGCCGCGAGGAACAGTTCACCGCTGTCGTCCTTGATGCCGTGGCACGAAAAGTGCAACACCACAAGGTCATCGCGACCGCGGTCGGCCAGTATCTGCTCGACCTGTTCGCAGATCACCGAAGACCGTTGGTTGTGCACCACCGTGACCTCGAAGGCGCCCAAGCCCGGATCACCAAGCACGCCCGCCAGGGCTTCGGCGTCCGCCGCCGGTGCCCGCAGACTGCGTAGACCCGGATCGTCGTAACGGTCGACGGCAACGACAACCGCGAGCCGCCTGCCATCCACCATCACGCCCCCTAACGGCAGAGGAAACGGATCACGCTGGGGCAACCGCTGACAGTGTCCACAATGGCGTCCTGGGCCTCCTGACCGAGCGGCCACCAGACCGGATCGTCGCCGATGGCCAGCAGGACCATGATGGCGACGAGTGCGGAACCGGTGACCGTCAGCCCGACCACGCGCGCCGGCCTCCGGCGGGGAAACCCGTGTCTCGCATGGAAGGCGCCCGACACCTGCGCTCCGGTGAACAACGCCACCAACGCCGCGAAGTACGACGGGAGGATCAGCTCGGGCGGCTGGATCGGCAGCACCAGGGCGATCAGCATCGCGAGGACCAGAAACACCCCGGCGACGACGGCGAACCGGAAGATCGTCCGCGTCACCGACGCGAACACACCCCCGGACCCCTTCGCGGCGGCCGGCTCCGCGAGCCCGGGATCTGCCGGCGCGGCCGACGCTGCCAGCCCGGCCCAGATCGCCAGCACCACCGCCGTGGCCACCACGCCGACCACCGGCAACGCCGAGATCAGTGCCAAACCCATGGCCGAGACCGAGATCAGCGCGATCTCGCCACGACTGACCTTTGTGGACAGAACTGTCGCCTTGGTCTGCCTGCTGGCACCCGGGCTCGTCCAGTCCAGCCGACTGACTGCCGCCGGCGCGTCCGCCGCGCCGCCCAGGCCGGTGATGATCTGCGAGAAGGTGGGCCGGGCGTGCGGATCCGCGGACAAGGCACGCTGCACGAGCGAACGCACCTTCGGCGGCAGCGCATTGGCCGAGACGGACGGTCTCAACGGCACCCGGCCGGTTGACGCGTAAACGGTGAGCACCGCCCAGGAGAACACGTCCGCGACACCATCCGCCGCGGCACCCGCCCGGACCTCCGGGGCGGTGAAGTGCTCCGCGTCCGGGACGGGATCCGGGCCGATGGCGCACAGATGCCCGATGTCCAGCCGCGGTTGTCCTTCCACGACAGTGACCGTCGACGGAGTCAGGACGCCATAAGGGATTCCGGCCCCATGCACCTGATGCACGGCGACCGCGAGGTCGTGGGCCAGTCGTTCCAGGTCACGGCCCGAGCGCGGTCTGGCGGCCGCGATCCAGTCGGACCACGTCCGCCCATCCAGGTCGGTGGTCACGACGTACGGCTCGGCTGCCGCCAGGTCGGTCGCCACGACGGGCACGACCTGCCCGGGTGGATGACGCCGGAACTGTTGCAGCGCGGCGGAAAGCCGTTGCAGCGTGCCTGGGTTGCGCGTGAACGCCTTGTGCAGCCGCCAGACGAGCACTTCGACACCGTCGGGCGTGGCAGCCCGGTCGGCCTTGTGGGAGCCGCTGACGCGCTCGGCGATCTGGTAGGGGCCGATCCGTCCGTGACCGGGCGGTGTGGTCATGCCGGACTCCGCTCAGCTCGCGGTTCGCTGGAAGGTGAAGGTGAAACTGTCGGACACAAGGACGCGCACGGTTCGCCCCTGGGCCGTGACCCGCACGAAGTACGTCTGCTGGAGTACCACGTCGAACGCCATGACCTTGCCGGCCGCGTCGCGGCTCCGGACGGTGAGCGGTGTGGACACGGCGGGGTCCTCGATCTGGATGGTGACACCGGGCAGCAGGCCGCGCATCTGTTCGTTCGCCGCGCGGACCTCGGCCTCGATGTCGGCCTGCATCGTGGAGTCGTAGACGGTGTAGTCGCCCGTCCGCACGCCGAACGGCGGATGGATGGTGAAGTTGCCCCAGACCGGATCGTCGATCTTGTAGGCGCACTCGGTGCCCACACACGCCACCACTTGGCCAACCGGCATCACCGTGTTCTGCAACGACGCCTTTTCCTGGTCCAGCAGGGCCTGCATCTGCTGGTTGAACGCGCTGCACAGCTGGCTTTGGCCGTTGACCTGGCAGCCGTAGCGGGCGTCGGTGAGCCGGTACGACCCGGTGAGCTCGCCGCTGGTCGTCGTCGGCCGGCCGCTGCCGCGAAGGTCGACCGTGACCGGCCCTTCCTTGCCGCTGACGGTGAACGCCGCGGTTCGTGATCCTCGTTGCCGTGGGCTGAACCGGATCACCACGGTGCAGGACGCCCCGGCTGCCAGCGCGGTCGTTCCACAGTGGTCCTCCGCGACGCTGAACTCCGTTCCACCCTGCGCGTCCAGGCCGTGGCCGAGGGGAAGCGGGGTGCTGCCACGGTTGGACACCGTGATCGTCTTGTTCTTGCCGCTGCCGATGTCCACGGAGCCGAAGTTCACCGCGCTGGGCACGACCCGCACGACTCCCGCGGTATTCGGCAACTGGTCGGCCAGGTTCCGCACCGCGGGTGGAGCGGCGATGAACGGTGCGCTCAGCACGCCGACCACCGCTGGGATCACCGCTGCCTGCATCGGCAAGGTCGCTGCGGTGCCGATGGAGTTGCCGGCCGGCGGCACCGACACGGATCCGCTGGCCTGCACGATGGCCGCGACAGGCAGGGCGACGGCGGCCGTACCGGCGAGCACGCCCGCGAGCCGGACCAAAGTCCCCCACCGGCCGGACAGCGCCAGGCAGGCTTCGAGAATCCCGGCCAGGCGCACGGCTTCGTCCCGCTCGCCCGCCTCGTGGGCCCAGACCGCCATCCGGACCAGCAGTTCCTGGTCGGCCAGGATCCGATCACAGTCGCCGGCGTGCAGTTCGGCCCACACCACCAGATGGCCGAGCATGCGACGCAGCCAGGAGTCCACGTTCACCCGCGGGGCCAACGCGTCCGCGACATAGGACGGCGCGATCCAGTGCACCGGGCCGCCATGGGCCAGGCCGCGGTCAGCCAGGTCCTGGGCGGCCTCGGCCGGTCCGGCGCGGGCGATCACCGCGCCCAGATGTTCCAGTGAGGCCGGCACACCGGTCGCGACCAGCAGCGAAAGCAGATCCCGATGACCCAGTGGGAGCCGTTGGAAGGCCGTGACGACCAGGGAGCGTCCCTGACCTGGATCAGCCAGCACGGACTCTCGCAGGTCCGCGGACGGCATCCCGTCGCGCAGCTGACGTCCGGCCAGAACCAGGCTGCCGGGATGTCCACGCAGCGCACGGCTGATCTCCGCCACGGCGCCGTGCTCGGTGGGTTCAAGCCTGCGTCCCGCGTGGACCTCGACCAGTGCGACCGCGTCCTTTTCGGACAGTCCGCCGAGCGGGACGGTCACGCTGCCGGACGTGTCGTCGCTGGTCGTCGAGAGCACCAGAGCGGTGCGCGGCAACGCCGTGTGGTTGAGCCACTCCACGTCATCCGCGCTGAGCTTGGCGTCGTCGACGGCCACAACAGCTGCCACGTCCCGCAACGACTGCACGATCTCCGCACGGTCCGGATGGAACGGCCGGTCGGCCGAGTAGAATCTCATCGACGTCCGACGCTCGTCCGTTGAGGAACGCGACACCGTCCGGATACCGGTCGGACAGCGCCGCGTCATGAGCGATCGAGCGGAGCAAAGCGGTCCGCCCCGAGCCGGGCCGCCCGACGATCCGTACCGTACCGCCCGGAGCGAGCGCGGCCCGGACAGTGGCCAATTCCCGTTCTCGGCCAACGAAAAACCGAGGTGGTGACACCAGCGGCCGCAGCGGGCGCGGCAGCGGACGAATCACTGGTACCGCATTCGGCTCGGCCCGGGCGGTGGGATCCTCACCGGTGAAGTCCAGGACCCGGCCGGGACTCGTCACCACTTGACGCGCACACCCGACCCGCAAGGGTTCGACTCTACGACCGCACCATTCGGTTGCCAGGTCGACGGCGAACCGCACCGGTGTCGTCTCGAGCATCACCGCTCCCGCCCGTGCCGCCGCGGTGAACGGATCCTCAGAACCTGGCACTGTGCCTGCACCGCACAGCAACGGCATCGGATCGATCGCCAAGTAGTCGCCCCGCCGCGCGATTTCCCGCACTAATGCGGTATCCACGCACGCACCGGTGTCGAACAGCGAGCGCTCCGACCGCCCGGCCGCGTCCCACCCGAACAGACCTCGCTGGAGATCCACCAGTACGACAACCGATCCGGCCGCGGTGAGCACGAGAATGGGCAGCAGCCCGCTGCCCAGACAAGCACCGCACAACAGCACACCGACATCCAGGCTCGACGCGAGACCGTCCAGCACCTCAGCCGGGGTCCGCACCTGCACCTCGGCACCGTGCAGGCTCACTGGATCAGGCGAAAGCCGTTGAGCGACAACGGCGTCAGCGATCTCCCGGACGCGTGCAGCACGCTCGCCCTGGTTCGCCGAAGCCGGTAGCGGACCCGCTGTGGACCCGAGATATCTCGCCCCATCCGGCAGAACCCGGCGAGCCAAGCCCGACGGATCCATGCCGGACCAGGGCGGCCACTCGTAGGCCATGCCGTCACCCCACCTCGGGCCGCGTCCGGCTGGCGGCCCCGGCACGGTGCCGGAGCCCGATCGCGACATGT
>CBIMJO010000048.1:0-16294 GCA_966244135.1 uncultured Actinocrispum sp.
GCAGGCGGTCGCCTCGTTCTCGATCGCCCTGTGCGCCGTCGCGATCGGGATCGTGTCGCTGCCGCTCGATCCCTGGGTTCGCGGCTTCCTCGCGTTAGGACTGCTCTACACCGTGACCTCCGCGTTCACGCTGGCCAAGTGCATCCGTGACCGGCAGGAGGACACCGCGCTGTTCAAGCGGGTGGACCAGGCGCGGCTGGACAAACTGATCACCGAACACGATCCGTTCAAGGCCGACTCGCTCTAGCAGAGCAGGCTTGTGCATTTGGTCGTCGTGGTCGTCGGCACCGACCTGGTCGTGGTGGTCGTTGTCGTCGTGGTGGTCTTCGGCGGCTGGGTGGTCGTGGTGGTACTCGTGGACGACTTGGTGGTCGTCGAGGACTTCGTCGCCGAGGTGGACGTCGACGAAGAGGGCGCCTGGGAGGTGGCGCCCGCGACGGTCTGGGCCTGGACGGGCGGCGGTGCCTGCGAGCGCGGCGTCCCGTCCGTGGCCACATGCTCCAGCCGCACCGGGGGATGGCCCTCGGGGCGCTGCCGGCCGGTGACGCCTGCCGTGAAGATCGCGATCACGGCGGCTCCCAGGAACGCCCCTACGGCCATGCGTAACGGCGCGCCTTGTTGGTCGAGCACGCCACTAGCTGTATCGGGTTAACCCGTTCGGGTCAAGCGGAACGATGATTTCTACGGTGAGTAGTAGTTCCGGCTCGGCTTACGGGGGCTTGGGGGGGTCGTCCCCCCAAAATTATTGCGAGCGACGTGGTTCGCGCTTTCCGCGAACAGGCATCCCCTGAGAGAGCGGACGACGGGACTCGAACCCGCGACCCTCACCTTGGCAAGGTGATGCGCTACCAACTGCGCTACGTCCGCACCGCGTCTTGATGACGCTGGAGTGAAGTCTAGCGGATGTTCGCCTGTGGTTTTCGGCGGGTGGGCCTCACCCGTACGGGTGTCCCGCATTCAGGCGCGCCCTGAGCGGTTCAGTACGGCAAAAGGCCTAGTCGATCCGGTTATTTGGCTCACGTCTTAGGTCGTCTGTCACCAAGAGTCTTCACACTACCCACACTGGGCGACGCTCGGATGTGGCATGTTGTTCAAGGTTCGCGTGTATCCGGAGGGGAGGTACCTAGCCGGATGACCGCCACGGGCAACCCAGCCCTCGACGCTGGCGAGGAGTCGCTCCAGGACCGTGCCTTACTGGCCGCGTTGCGGGCTGGTGAGGACGCCGCCTTCGGGGAGCTGTTCTCCAGACACGCGGACGCCGTGCGCCGGCTGGCGCGCAGCCTGGCCACCGACCGGGCCGACGCGGAGGACCTCGCTGCCGAGGCCTTCTTCCGTGTCCTGCAAGCGATCCGGCGCGGTTCCGGGCCGGTCGACAACGTCCGCTCGTACCTGCTGATCGTCACCCGGCGGGTGGCGTGGGAGTGGCGCGAGCGGCGCCGGGACGTGCCGGTCTCCGACGAGATCCTGACCCACCGGGTCGGGCCGGACCCCGACACCTCCGGCCAGGCGCACGAGCGCAGCCTGATCGCGCGGGCCTTCACCAGCCTGCCCGAGCGCTGGCGCAGTGTGCTGTGGAAGGTCGAGGTGGAGGGCGAGCGGCCCGCGGTGGTCGCCGACAACTTCGGCCTCAGCCCGAACGCGACGGCCGCGCTGGCCCGTCGCGCACGGCGTGGCCTGCGTGCCGCCTACCTGCAGGCGCACCTGTCCACCCACCAGGGGTCGACCGGCTGCCGGTCCATCCTGGAGAAGCTCGGTGCGTACACCGCCGGGACGATCAAGGGCGCCGAGCGCCGCCGGGTACGTGCGCACCTCGTCACGTGCTCGTCGTGTCAGTCGACACACGACGAACTCGTTGACGTGTGCGCGGGGTTGCGTTCGTACGCCGGGGTGGCCGCCGTGCCCGTCCTCGGGCTGGCCGCGCACAAGACCGGGTTCGGCGCGCTGCTCAAGGGCCTGTTCGCCAGCGCCCCCGCCAAGCTGGGCCTGGCCGCGTCCTCCGTGCTCGCCGCCGGTGTGGTCGGTGTGGTCTCCGGTCACTCGGACGGCCAGCCGCTCGCGGCCCTGGACTTCAACGGCGGCGCCCCGGAGCTGTCGATCGCGCAGAGCGAGGTGTCGCACCCGACGCCGGTGTCCGGTTCGCTCAGTTCGGCCGTGCCGGTAGTCCGTGGCCGGTCGGTGAACCGCCGGGACGTTCCGGTGCGGGGAGTGGACCAGAAGTCGTCCGCGGCCACGCCCGCCGTGCTGCAGCAACAGCAGGACCAGCAGGCCGGGCTGCCCGCCGCGGACGTTCCCGCGCCGGGAGACCAGACGCTGGCCGGTGGGACCGAGGAGACGCGGATCCTGGTCGGCCCGGACAAGACCAGCAGCCGGAACGCCGGCTCGAACACCATCGCCGACGACCCGACACCCTGCATCGGCACGACCGAGGAATCGCCGCCGGACAAGTCCGTCGATCCGGACGCCTCGTCGTCCGCGCCCAGGAAACCGGACCCGACCACGGAATCCTCGCCGACCACAAGCCCATCACCAGGTAAGTGAGAGGATCCACTTTCACCCGCGGGGCCTAACGCGGACACGGTACCGTTGATGGACCGCGGTGATCACCTACCGTGGTACGACGGCTACGCAGACGTGTCGTGGATGGAGGCCAGCATGACGCGCCTGGTGCGCAGCGTGAACGGGCGGATGTGGACCGTTCGCGGTGATCTCGAGTGGGCTCGCAAGCCCATGACGGCCGACGACTTCGAGCACGACGTGAGCGCCGGCTACGGGCCCGGCGTGGTGATGCTGTCGTTCATCGTGGTGCTGGGTGTCGTGCTGGTCGCCTGGACCCCCGGCGACGTCGTGGTGCCTGCCTGGGTGGTCCTTGCCCTGCTGCTGGTGTTCCTGTTCTTCCCGGTGCGCTGGGCGCTGCGCCGGCCGTGGAAGCTGGTCGCCGAGACCGGTGACGGCACCCCGGACGCGCCGATCGAGCGCTGGGTGGGCACGGTGCGCGGCGTGTTCAACGTCCGGACCGAGGTGGCGAAGGTGGCCCGGAACATCCAGACCGACGACATGCCCGGGTTCGACGGCCCGTTGCACCCCGTGGAATAAACAGCAGCGTCGAATAACGAGTGGAGTGACAGGGCACGCCGTCCGGGTGAGACTGTCGGTGTGCCAGAACTACCTGAAGTCGAGGCGCTCGCCCACCACCTGCGGGAGTTCGCGGTGGGGCGGACGGTGGCGCGCGTCGACGTAGCCTCCCTGCAGGTGCTCAAGACGGCCTCGCCGCCATGGACCGAGATGCACGGCCGCACGGTGACCGGGGCCGGCCGCTACGGCAAGTACCTGGACATGGACTGCGACGGCCTGCACCTGGTCGTTCACCTGGCCCGCGCGGGCTGGTTGCGCTGGGCCGACACGCTGAGTGCGGCCCCGCCCAAGCCCGGCAAGGGACCGCTGGCGCTGCGCGTGCACCTCGGACCGCCTGGTGAGGGCCCGGGTTTCGACCTGACCGAGGCGGGCACGAAGAAGGGCCTCGCGGTCTGGATCGTCACGGACGTGCAGCAGATTCCCCAGATCGTGTCCCTCGGCCCTGACGCGTTGTCACTGACCCGCGACTCGCTCGCCGACCTGCTGGCCGGCCGGACCGAACGGCTCAAGAACGCGCTGACCGACCAGCGCCTGATCGCCGGGATCGGCAACGCCTACTCCGACGAGATCATGCACACCGCGAAGCTGTCCCCGTACGCCACCGCGGGCAAGCTCGCCGACGAAGCACTCGATCGGTTGTACTCGTCGATGCAGTCCGTGCTCACCGACGCGGTCGCGCGGTCCGTAGGCCAGTCCGCCGCCCGCCTCAAGGGCGAGAAGCGCTCCGGCCTGCGCGTGCACGGGCGGACCGGCATGCCGTGCCCGGTCTGCGGCGACACCATCCGTGAGGTCTCGTTCGCCGACAAGGCGTTCCAGTACTGCCCGACCTGTCAGACCAACGGCAAACCGCTGGCCGACCGCCGGATGTCCCGCCTGCTCAAGTGAGCACCCGCTCCTTGCGGGGAAGCAGGAGCGGGGTGGCGAACATGAGCGCACCGGCGATGGTCACGGCGGTGTTCGTGCTGGTCAGGGTGGCCAGGACGCCCCAGAGCGCGGTCATCGCCGCGATCGAGGCGCTGTTGCTCACCGACCAGGCGGTGAGCGTGCGCGCGACGCGGTCGGCAGGTGTCTGGTCGAGGCGGTAGGTGGCGAAGACCGGGTTGAAGATGCCCACGCTGGTGACCAGGGCGAGTTCGACGCCGATGACCAGCAGGAGCCCGGTCACGCCCGGGTGGATGAAGGTCAGCCAGACCAGCCAGCAGGCCCGGGCGGCCCCGCCGACCAGCAGGATCCGGTGGGTGCCGAAGCGGGCGGCGAGCGGGCGGGACAGGCGCGACCCGATCAGCCCGCCGACGCACGGCACGCCGAACGCCAGGCCGTACTCCAGCGGCGTGAACCCGAGGTCGCCGAGCATGCGCACGGCCAGCAGCGGGGCGGTGGCCATGATCAGGCTGTTGACCAGGGCGGTGTTGAAGAACAACAGCCGCAGCTCGCGATGACCCAGGATGAACCGCCAGCCGTCGAGCAGGTCTCGCGCCTTCGGGGCCGTGGTCCGTGCCGGGCGTGGCTCGTCCCCGCCGATCGCCCGGATCCCCAGTGCTGACAACACAAAGCTGACCGCGTTGGTCAGGATCGTCGTCATCGGGCCGAAAACGCCGATCAGTGCGCCACCCAGCGGCGGCCCGAGCATCGTCGTCGTCCATTGCGTCGACTCGAACCGCCCGTTGGCGATGAGCAGATCCTGGGGCCGCACAAGGGTTTTCAGGTAGGCGCCGCTTGCGCTCTTGAACGCGATGTCGGCTGCGGCCACGACCACCGACACGACGAGGAGCTGCCCGAAGGCGTACGCGAGCGGAACCGTGATGATCGCGGCGAACCGGACGAGATCCATCCCCACCAGCACGGGCCGTTTCCGGCGGAACTCCATCCACGGCCCCAACGGAATCGCGACGACCGCGCCCACCGCCATCCCCACCGCCGCCAGCACCGAGACCTGACCCGGACCGACGTGCAGCACCAGGATCGCCACCAACGGGAACGCGTCGAAAGCCAGCCAGGTCCCCAAAGTGCTGACCGCGTAAGAAGCCCACAACCACCCGAACCGCCGTCCCAGCATGCCCGGGATCAAACCCGTGCCCCCGGTGCCGGATCAAACAACCGGACCAGCGGCGCGTCACAACCGCGCGTTGTAGGGTCGGCGGCCGTGGACCTCGTCGCCGTCCGGACCTTCGCCGCCGTCGCGGACACCGGCCAGTTCCAGCACGCGGCCACCGAGCTGGTGATCACCCAGCAGGCGGTCTCCAAACGCATTGCCGCGCTGGAGAAGGACCTCGGCACCCGGCTGTTCACCCGCACTCCTCGCGGTGCCGTGCTGACGTCCGACGGCGAGGCCTTCCTGCCGCACGCCCATGCCCTGCTGCAGGCCGAGCAACGCGCCCGGGCCTCGGTCCGCACGGCCCGGCTGAGGGTGGACATGCTCGGCCGCTCCCTCGCACCGGCCGCGCTGCTGCGGGAGTTCCACCGCGCGCACCCCGAGGTCGACCTCGATGTCGTCACGCTTTTCGGCGGTGACAAGGCGATCGCCGCGGTCCAGGCGGGCACGGTCGACGCCACGGTCCGGGCGGTCGCGACGCCGTTGCCGGATGGCTTGCAGGCCACGAGGGTCCTGGATGAACCGCTGGAGCTGCTCGTCGGCCCGGCGCACGAGCTCGCCGATGCCACCGGCATCGCCCTCAGCGACCTCGCGGCCCACCCGATCTGGATGCCCAGCCTGGTGGCCGGCACCGAGTGGGACACGTACTACCGCGATCTCGCCCGGGACTTCGGCCTGACCATCGACACCTCCGGCCCCAACTTCGGCCTGGAGGCCCTGCTGGACGCGATCGCGGCCACGCCACGCGCCACGTTCGTCGGCGAGCAGACCCGGATGCTCTGGCCCGAAGGCCACGACCTGCGCCGGATCCCGGTGCACACGCCCACGCCGGTCTACCCGCACTCGCTGATCTGGCGCACGGACAACCCCCATCCCGGGCTCCGCACGCTGCGCGAGCACCTCGGCCGGGTGGTTTCGCGGCCGGGAACGTGGGTGCCGGACTGGGTCAGCCGGTGATCAGGACCTCGAGGGTGCGCGGGCCGTGCACGCCTTCGACGCGGTCCAGCTCGATGTCGCTGGTCGCGGACGGGCCGCTGATGAACGTCAGCGGCCGGTGCGGGTCGAGTCGTTCGAGCGCTTCGGGGACGGTGCCGGCGATCTGGTCCGCCCGGACCACGCACAGGTGGTAGTCGGGGAGCAGGGACAGAGCGCGGCGGCCCTGGGCCACTCCAGCGTCGAGCACGATGGTCCCGGTCTCCGCGATGCCCACCGCGCTGCCGGTCAGCACACCGTCGGACTGATCCAGATCCGTGACCGAGAGCGGCTCGCGCAGCCAGGTCACCGAGGACACCAGCCACTCCTCTGGAACGTCCGCGGGAGCGACGATCCGCTTACCGGACAAGGTTTCCGCTATGAACTCGGGGACCGAGGTCACGCGGTGCACGACCGCCCGGTAGTCCGCGACCCGCTCGGCGAACAGGTCCAGCACCGAGCCGAACTCGCGCGACCGCTGGTAGGAACGCTCGACGACCGGCGTCGCGGGTTTGTCGGCGAGGGCGGTGCGGATGCGGCGGAGGATCTCCGCCCGGGTGTCAGCCACGGGTCCTCTTCCACCAAGCGCTGAAGGATTCCTTTGCGGGGGCGGGCAGATCCCGGCTGTGTGTCCACTGTGAACCCGGATAGGGCAGTTTGCGGATCTTGCCGTCGCGGGACAGCAACCGTCCGGCCGTGGCCAGCCGCTGGGCGATGTGGAACCGCTTGGGACCTGCCATCACCCACGCCATCGCCGCCATCGAGATCGCCTCGGGGCTGAACCGGCTCTTCGCGGCCACCGCTTCGCCGCGAAGGTGCACCAGCACCGAAGGGATGTCGATCCGCACCGGGCAGACCTCGAAACACGCCCCGCACAACGAGGACGCGTACGGCAGCGAAGCCGCGTGCTTGTCGTGCATGTCCCCGCCCAGCTGCGGCGTCAGGATGGCGCCGATGGGCCCGGGGTACACCGAGCCGTAGGCCTGCCCGCCGGTCCGTTCGTACACCGGGCACACGTTCAAGCAGGCCGAACACCGGATGCACCGCAACGCCTGCCGCCCCACCTGATCGGCCAAAGTGGACGTCCGGCCGTTGTCCAGCAGGATCAGGTGGAAGTTCTGCGGCCCGTCGCCGGGAGTCACACCGGACCACACGGACGTGTAAGGGTTCATCCGCTCGGCCGTCGAAGACCGCGGCAGCAGCTGCAGGAACACCTCGAGGTCCTGCCACGCGGGCACGATCTTCTCGATCCCCATCACGGTGATCAACGTCGACGGCAGGGTCAGGCACATCCGCCCGTTGCCCTCGGACTCCACCACGACCACGGAACCCGTTGAGGCCACGGCGAAGTTGGCCCCGGACACAGCCACCTTGGCGGACAGGAACTTCTGCCGCAGGTACTTGCGGGCCGCCTCGGCCAGCTCCGGCGGCGAGTCGGTCAGACCCTCGGTGCCCGGCATGCGCGACCGGAAGATGTCCCGGATCTCGGTGCGGTTCTTGTGGATCGCGGGCACCAGGATGTGCGACGGCCGGTCGTCGCCCAGCTGCACGATCAGCTCGGCCAGGTCGGTCTCGATCGCCTTGACCCCGCCCGCCTCGAGGGCCTCGTTCAGCCCGATCTCGGCGGTGGCCATCGACTTGACCTTGACCACCTCGTCGGCGCCCGCCTCGCGGGCCAGCCGCAGCACGATCGCGTTCGCCTCGGCGGCGTCGGCGGCCCAGTGCACGACCCCGCCGCGCGCGGTCACCGACTCCTCGAGCTGCACCAGGTACGTGTCGAGATTCGCGAGCACGGTGTCCTTGATCGCCTCGCCGGCCAGCCGCAGCTCCTCCCAGTCCGGCAGCTCGGCGACCGCGTGCGCCCGCTTCGTGCGGATCAGGCCCGTGGCGTGCCGGAGGTTGCGCCGCAGCTGGTCGTCGGCCAGCGCCGCCTTGGCGGCGGTGGGGAACGCCGGGCTGCCCAGCCAGGTCACCGGGTTGCGGTCCACGGCTCCTCCTCGGTGCTCGCCAGGATCTCCGCCAGGTGCAAGGGATGTACGCCGGTCCGCAGGCGGGACAGCCCGCCGCCGATGTGCATCAGGCACGAGTTGTCGCCCGCGGTGACCACCTCGGCGGACGTGTCCAGCACCGCCGTCATCTTGTCGGCCAGCATCGCCGCGGAGACATCGGCGTTCTTCAGCGCGAACGTCCCACCGAAGCCGCAGCACGTGTCCGCCGCGGGCAGTTCGGCCAGCTCGAGGCCCTTCACCGCGCGCAGCAACCGCAGCGGCTTGTCACCGACGCCGAGCATCCGCAGCGAGTGGCACGTCGGGTGATAGGTCACCCGGTGCGGGAAATACGCGCCGACATCCTCGACGCCCAGAACATCGATCAGGAACTCCGACAGCTCGTATGTCGATCCCGGGTCCACACCCAGCGACGGGTACACGTGCCGGACCATCCCCGCGCACGACCCCGACGGCATGATCACCGCGTCATATCCGGCGAAGACCTTCGAGACGTTGCGCGCCAGCGGCTTCGCCCGATCGTGGTACCCGGTGTTGTAGTGCATCTGGCCGCAGCACGTTTGGTCCATCGGGAACTCCACCGAGCAGCCCAGCCGCTCCAGCAGCCGGACCACCGCCCGCGCGGTGTCCGGGAAGAATGTGTCCGTCAGACAGGTCGCGAACAGCGCGACGCGTCTGGTCTGCGGCGTGGTGGGCACAGCCACACCCTGCCTCACGGATTCATCGGATGTCTACTAAACTTGCCGCAAAGCTTGCTTGCGACTAACGAGTGCCAGAGCATTGACAAGTGGTCCAGTTCCTGACCGAGCGTGTTGTCCTCGGCGTCATAGCGACACTCGCCGTGCTCGGGCTGTTCGTCTTCCTGTGCCGGTCCCGGCGGGTGAGCACGTCGGTCGACGAAGCGCAGCTGGACGCGATTCAGCGGCTCTCCAAGGCCGCGCCCGAGCTGCGCGGCGGCCTCACCGAGGCGTCCGCCGACCAGACCGCCAAGCACCTGGTCGAGCTGCTCAAGTGCGTCGCCGTCGGGCTGAGCGACGCCAACGGCGCCCTGCTGTCCTGGGACGGCCAGGCCAATCACCACTACCGGGACCTGGCCGACGCGATCGTGGGGTCGGTCTCCCGCGGCCAGCGTGAGCACATCCAGCACGAGTCGCTGCCGTGCAGCCGCCGGGGCAGCTGCCCGATGCGCACGGCGGTCATCGTCCCGCTGATCGTGGAGGGCACCGTGGAGGGCGCCCTGATCGTCGTGGGCGGCGTGAACTCCGGCCGGCTGATGCGGATGGCCGACGAGGTGGCCAAGTTCGTCTGCATCCAGCTGGAGCTGGCCAAGCTGGACGAGGCCAAGCAGCAGCTGGCCCAGGCCGAGGCCCGGGCGCTGCGGGCGCAGATCTCGCCGCACTTCGTCTACAACGCGCTGAACACGATCTCCAGCCTGATCCGCACCGACCCGGAGCAGGCCCGCGACCTGGTCCAGGACTTCGCCGACTTCACCAGGTACTCGTTCCGCGCCTCCGGCTTCTTCACCTCGCTGTCCGAGGAGCTGCGCAACATCGACCGGTACCTGACCATCGAGGCCGCCCGCTACGGCGACCGGCTGTCGGTCCGGCTGAAGATCGCGCCCGAGGTGCTGGCCGTGGTGGTGCCGTTCCTGGTGCTGCAACCGTTGGTGGAGAACGCGGTCCGGCACGGCATCGCGCGCAAGCCGGGCGGCGGCACGGTCACCGTGATCGCGCAGGACAACGGTTCCGAGGCGCTGATCAGCGTGGAGGACGACGGCGTCGGCATGGACGCCGACCGGCTGTTCGCCGACCTGCGCGACGCGCACAAGACCGGTTCGCACGTCGGCATCGGCAACATCAACCAGCGCATGAGGTCGGTCTTTGGCGACGAGTACGCGCTGATGGTGGAGACGGCGCCGGGCGCCGGGATGAAGGTCATCCTGCGGATCCCGAAGTCGTTCCCGGGCGTGCGAGCCGCGCTGCCGGACTACTCGCCGCCGGACGACGACGGGTTCGACGAGTTCGCGCCCACACCCGGATCGCCGGCCACCAACGGCCACTCGCCGAGTTCGTGAAACCGGCCGTAATGTCGTTGCCATGAACACCATGACCGAGAACCTGCTGTCCCGGCTGCCCGGCCTGGGCGACCGGATCGAGCGCAAGCCCGTGGTCGCGGTCGTGCGGCTGCACGGGGTGATCACGCCGACCCCGTCGCCGCTGGGCCGGGGCGCGATCAACCTCAACTCGGTCGAGTCCGCGCTCAGCCGCGCGTTCGAGCACGACCGGCTGGTCGCGGTGGCGCTCGCGGTCAACTCGCCGGGCGGAGCTCCGACCCAGTCCGCTCTGGTCGCAGACCGGATCCGTCAGCTGGCCAAGCGCAAGGACGTGCCGGTGCTGGCGTTCTGCGAGGACGTCGCCGCCTCCGGCGGGTACTGGCTGGCTTGTGCGGCCGACGAGATCTACGCGCACAGCACGTCCCTGGTCGGTTCGATCGGGGTCATCTCGGCCGGGTTCGGCCTGCCCGGGTTGCTGGAGCGGTTCGGCGTTGAGCGTCGCGTGCATACCGCCGGCACCAACAAGAGCCGGCTCGACCCGTTCCAGGAGGAGAAGCCGGAGGACGTCGCCTGGCTCGGCGGCCTGCAGGGCGAGCTGCACGACCAGTTCGTCGAGTGGGTGAAGGAGCGGCGCGGCGAGCGGCTGTCCACCGATCACGACGACCTGTTCTCCGGCGAGGTCTGGACCGGCGCGAACGCGCTGAAGAGGGGCCTGGTGGACGGTCTGGGCACGATGCGCGGACTGCTGTCCGACCGGTTTCCGGATGCGGAGATCGCGATTGCCGAACCCCGCCGCCCGCTGCTGGCCCGGCTCGGTGTCGGCGGTGCCGCGGTGGAGAGCCTGATTCAGGCGATCGAGTACCGGGCGACCTGGTCCCGGTTCGGACTGTGACGTCCGCTTCACTCAGCAGGGTGGCGAGCCGCCGGGACATGGACACCAAGGTGGTGGAGTCGGCACAATGCTTCCCACCGTGACGAACGAAACCGCCGCCGGGCTGGTCGTCCTCTGCGTGGACGACGAGAAAGCCGGCATAGAGATGATCAACGAGCGGCTGGAGAACAACCGGCACGTTCGCAAGATCCTTACGGCCTTCGACGCGGCCGAGGCGTTGCGCGTGCTGTCGGGCAACGACGAGGAGCTCGTGGCCCGGCGCAAGGCCGGCCTGCCCGCGGTCGACGTGGTGTTCTGCGACATCAACATGCCCGGCCTGACCGGCATGGAGATGGCGCGGGTGCTGGCCGAGTTCAACCCGCCGCCCGCCCTGGTGTTCGTCACCGGCGTCGGCGGCGACGAGGCGGTGTCCGCCTTCGAACTGGGCGCGGTGGACTATTTACTCAAACCCCTGAACGACCAGCAGCGGGTGGACAAGTCCATCGACCGGGTGATCGCCAAGCTGCGCATGTCGGCCGCCCCGGCCGCGTCCGCGCCCTCGGCGGTGCCCGAGCCGCGCGACGACGAGGTCATCCCGGTCGAGCTGGCCGGGCGCACCACGAAGCTGGTGGCCCGCAACTCGGTGCGCTGGGTGGAGGCGCAGGGCGACTACGCCCGGCTGTACACCTCCGACGGCTCGCACCTGGTCCGGATCCCGTTGGCGCAGCTGGAAGAGCGCTGGGGGAAGGTCGGGTTCGTCCGGATCCACCGGTCCTATCTGGTGCCGTTGAACCTGATCACCGAGCTGCGGATGGGCGCGTCCGGCTACACGGTCGTGATCGGCAGCGAGGAGAAGGAGCTGCCGGTCAGCCGCCGGCACACCCGTGAGCTCAAGGACAGGCTCGTCCGCTCGCCGCGCGCCGGTTTCGGTAGCTCATGAGCGAGCTTGCGAGCGAATCGTTCAGCACAGTGCCGCGGCTCACGCGGCGCGAGAAGCCCGCTGGTAGCAGCGCGTGAGCCGTCACTCCGCCGGGACGGGTCCTGGGCGCGGTGCCACGGACTCGGAGGAGAACGGCTCGGCCGGGCCGCCACCCCGGCGCAAACGCGTGGTGCTGGCCGATTCCCGGGCCCCCGTCACGGTTCTGCGCACGGTAGTGGAGCTGGAGGAGCAGACCAGCTACGGCGAGGAGCTGGTCCGCGGGTTCATCCGGGTGCAGCTGTGGACCGCGGTCCGGCTGGGCGGTGTGGTGGTGTTGCTGCTGGGCGGCCTGCCCGTGTTGTTCTTCTTCATCCCCGCGATCGCGGAAGTGACGTTCGCGGGTGTCCGGCTTCCTTGGCTGCTGCTCGGGGTGGCGCCGTTCCCCGTCCTGTTCGGCATTGGATACTGGTACAACGTTCTGGCCGAACGGCACGAGCGGGACTTCGTCGACATGGTCGAGAAGTAGCCGAAGGGTTTCGCGGTGAGTGGCACGGCCGTTGAGGTCAACCTGTGGGCCGTCGCCGGCATCCTGCTGGTCGCGGTGGTGACCTTCTATGTCGGTTTCCGCAGCTCACGGATGGCCAGCACGACCCAGGACTTCCTGGTGGCGCGCCGCACGGTCCGGTCGCGCCGCAACGCCGCCGCGGTCTCCGGCGAGTACCTGTCGGCCGCGTCGTTCCTCGGTGTCGCCGGTCTCGTGCTCAAGGACGGGGTCGACGCGCTCTGGTACCCGATCGGGTTCACCGCCGGCTACCTGGCGTTGATGCTGTTCGTCGCCGCCCCGCTGCGCCGCTCGGGCGCGTACACGCTGCCGGACTTCGTCGAGGCGAGGCTGGGGTCGACCGGGCTGCGCAAGCTGGCGACCACGTTCGTGATCATCATCGGGGTGCTGTACCTGTTGCCGCAGCTGCAAAGCGCGGGACTGGTGCTGTCCCGGATCATGCCGGTGCCGACCTGGGTGGGCACGGTCGTGGTCGTGGTCGTCGTGGTGGTGAACGTGCTCGGCGGCGGCATGCGCGCGATCACCGTCGTGCAGGCCTTCCAGTACTGGCTCAAGCTTTTCGCCATCGCCGCGCCCACGTTCATCATGTGCGCGCTGTTCATCGGCAGTGGCGGCGCCGGGCCGCGCGGGGAGACCACGCTGACCGCCGAGTCGCCGCCGGTGTTCTACGAGGAGACGACGGTCCGCATCGACACCCCGGTGCGTCTGCAGATCACGCAGGACGTGTGGCTGTGGGCGGACGGCACGGTCGACGGCGCCCCCGCGCACGGCAGCACGTTCTGGAGCGCCCTGCGCCGTGAAGTGCGGGTCGAGGCGGGCACGACGCTGAGGTTCCCGCCCACTGCCGCGGTCCCGTCGATCGTCGGCGCGACTCCGGACAACGCGAGCTGGGTGAAACCGAATCCGGACGGCGCGAGCGACCTGTTCAGCACGTACTCGCTGATATTCGCGACCTTCCTGGGCACCATGGGCCTGCCGCACGTGCTCGTGCGCTTCTACACCAACCCGGACGGCAAGGCGGCCCGGCGCACGACACTGCACGTGATGCTGCTGCTCGCGCTGTTCTACCTGTTCCCGATGATCCTGGGCGCGCTGTCCCGCATCTACGTGCCCGAGCTGCTGGTCACCGGCCGCACCGACGCCGCCGTGACCGCGCTGCCGCAGAAGCTCGTACCAGGGGTCGCTGGGGACATCCTGGGGGCCGTCACCGCGGCGGGGGCGTTCGCGGCCTTCCTGTCCACCTCCTCGGGCCTCGTGGTGAGCGTGTCCGGCGTGCTGTCCACCGACGTGCTGCGCGGCCGCGTACGTGACTTCCGGTGGGCCGCGATCATCGCCGGGGCGATCCCGCTGGGACTGGCCTTCGTGCTGCGGCCCAACGACGTCTCGCTGAGCATCGGCGTGACGTTCGCGCTGGCCGCGTCCACCTTCTGCCCGGTGCTGGTGCTGGGCATCTGGTGGCGCAAGCTGACCTGGGTGGGCGCCGGGGCCGGGATGATCGTCGGCGGCGGGCTGGTGATCGCCGCGATCGCCCTCGACGTGGTCAGCCGGTACACCGGCGACTGGGCGCCCGGGTTCGTCCGGCAGCCCGCGCTGATCACCGTGCCGATCGCCTTCATCGTGGTCCTGCTGGTCAGCAAGGCCACCCATCGCCGCCAGCCCGCCGACACCAGCCGGACGCTGCTGCGGATGCACGCGCCCGATCCGCTCGGGTTCATCCGGGACCGCGATGTCGCGCGGTTCGGCACCGCCGAAGAACGCGCTCGACTCGCGGACGGCCGCCACCGGAGGTAGAAAGTCCTCCGCGGAGAGTTTGCCGGTCCCCGGATGGGGGAACCCGGATTCCTCCATTTGTGCGATAGCGATCTTGAAAAGAGTCTGAACGCCCGTCGCCGGACAAGGGCGACCGTTCACCGCATCGCCGGACCGGCTGACGAAAAGTCCCCGATCGGCGTCTTACCGGACGGTCATCTTTCTCCTTAGCGTCCGACCCGAGCGAATCGCCGAGCGGGAGGGTCAAGTGAGCAGCAGCGAACGCACCCAAGCCGATGAATCGAGTAAGTGGGTCGAAGTCCAGAACAGTCCCGACTTCGCCGAGCTGCGGCACCGGCTGCGCCGGTTCGTCTTCCCGATGACCGCGGTCTTCCTGGTCTGGTACCTCGTGTACGTGCTGCTCGCGGACTACGCGCACGGATTCATGTCCACCAAGGTCATCGGCAACATCAACGTGGCTTTGATCATGGGCGTGCTGCAGTTCGTCTCGACATTCGTGATCACCGGCCTGTATGTGCGATATGCCAATCGCAGGCTCGACCCGAAGGCCGAACAGATCCGGGCCGGGATCGAAGGGACCGAGATCGAGGGGGCGGACAAATGACGCTCGCCCAGGGCGTGTCCGGGTCCAGCCCGGCGCTGAACATCTCGATCTTCGCGGCATTCGTGGTGATCACTTTGGTGGTCGTGTTCCGCGCGTCGCGAAACCAGCGCACCGCCGCCGACTATTACGCGGCCGGCCGCGCATTCACCGGTGCGCAGAACGGGATAGCGATCTCCGGCGACTATCTGTCCGCGGCCTCGTTCCTGGGAATCGCCGGACTGATCGCGTTGAACGGTTACGACGGCTTCCTCTACTCGATCGGGTTCCTGGTCGCCTGGCTCGTGGCGCTGCTGCTCGTCGCCGAGCTGCTGCGCAACACCGGCAAGTACACGATGGGCGACGTGCTCGCGTTCCGGATGCGGCAGCGCCCGGTCCGGGCCGCCGCGGCCACCTCCACGCTGATCGTCAGCGTGTTCTACCTGCTGGCCCAGATGGCCGGCGCGGGCGGCCTGGTCGCCCTGCTGCTGGGAATCAACGGCGCGGTCGGGCAGGGCGCGGTGATCGCCGTGGTCGGCGTGATCATGATCGTGTACGTGCTGGTCGGCGGCATGAAGGGCACCACGTGGGTGCAGATCATCAAGGCCACCCTGCTGCTGGTCGGCGCCGCCGCGATCACCATCTGGGTGCTCGGCAAGTACGGCCTGAACCTGTCCTCGCTGCTGGGTGACGCGGCCAAGAGCGGGTCCGCGCTGGAGCCGGGCAAGCAGTACGGCAAGACCGGCGTCAGCCAGCTCGACTTCGTCTCGCTCGCGCTGGCCCTGGTGCTGGGCACCGCGGGCCTGCCGCACATCCTGATGCGCTTCTACACCGTGCCGAGCGCCAAGGAGGCCCGCAAGTCGGTGGTCTGGGCGATCTGGCTGATCGGCATCTTCTACCTGTTCACCCTGGTCCTGGGCTATGGCGCGGGCGCGCTGGTCGGCCCGAAGGCGATCAACGCGGCGCCCGGCAAGGGCAACTCGGCCGCGCCGCTGCTGGCCCAGGCGCTCGGCGGGCCGGTGCTGCTCGGGCTGATCGCGGCGGTGGCGTTCGCGACGATCCTGGCCGTGGTCGCGGGCCTGACGATCACCGCGTCGGCCTCGTTCGCGCATGACATCTACGCCAACATCATCAAGAAGGGCGAGGTCGACGACAAGGCACAGGAGGTCCGGGTCGCCCGGATCACCGCCCTGGTCATCGGCGCCATCGCGATCGTCGGCGGGATCGTGGCCAACGGGCAGAACGTGGCGTTCCTGGTCGCCCTGGCGTTCGCGGTGGCTGCGTCGGCGAACCTGCCGACCATCCTGTACTCGCTGTTCTGGAAGCGGTTCAACACC
>CBIMJO010000049.1:0-16223 GCA_966244135.1 uncultured Actinocrispum sp.
TGGTCCTCGTCAATTCCCAGATCCCGCAACACATGCTGCTTGCCCGGGCTGGCAGTCGCGAAGACCTCGGCGCCCACAGAGCGGGCAAGCTGGATCGCGGCCAGGCCGACACCACCGGTGGCAGTGTGGATCAGCACCCGTTCCCCGCGCCGCACCCGGGCCTCGCGGATGAGGGAGTGGTACGCGGTGACGAACACGATCGGCACCGAGGCCGCCTGCGGGAACGACCAGCCGTCCGGGATCGGCGCGAGCATTCGGTGGTCGGCCACCGCGACCGGACCGAGCGCTCGGTCGAACACGCCCAGCACCCGGTCACCGACCGCGAACCCGGTCACGTCCGGGCCAACGTCAGTGATGACGCCCGAGCCCTCGCTGCCCATGGTCGTCTCGCTGGCGACCACGTCGAGGGCCACCACGACATCGCGGAAGTTCAGCCCGGCGGCACGGACCTCGATCCGGACCTGCCTGGGCGCCAATGGTTCCATCGCCTCGGGATGCGGCACCAGGGCCAGGTCGTCCAGGGTGCCGCGGCGGGTGACGTCCAGCCGCCACGGCCCCTCCGGTGCCGTCAGCGCAGGCTGGCAGGCCGTTACCTGAGGCGCATACACCTTGCCGGACCGGATCGCGAGCCGCTGTTCGCCGGACGCCAAGGCACGCTGCAGCACGGCCTGGGACTCGTCAGCGGAATCAGTGTCGACCAGCACGAGCCGATCCGGGTGTTCGGCCTGGGCGCAGCGCACCAGACCGAGCACACCGGCCTGCGCGAATCCCGGGACCGGCTCCCCCGCGTGCACGGCCAGGGCGTTGCATGTCAGGACGGCGAGCTTCGGCTCGGTTCCAGCCAGCCACTCCTGCAGCCGGGCCAACGCGTCCTCACACGATTCCGGTGTCAGGACCGGGTATTCGGCGGGCTCATCGGGCACCTCGATCTCATGCCACTCCAACTGGGCGAGCGTGCCGGGCGGCTCGAATGGCCGGAGCACCAGCTTTCGCACCGAGATGACCGGTTCACCCTCGGGAGTCGTTGCGGCCAGCGAGATGTCTCCGTCTCGGACCAGCCGGACCCGCATCGCGGTCGCCCGGCGGTACCGGGTGGCGCCGTGCCAGGAGAAGGGCACCTCCAACGGCCCGTCGGGATCGGCCGCGAGCACCGCGTGCAGGGCCGCGTCCAGCAGAGCGGGGAACTGCTCGCCTTCCACCTCGGCGTAGACCTCGTTACCCTTCCGCCACAACGCCTTCAGGCCGCGGAACGCGGGACCGTACTCGTACCCGCGCTCGGCCAGCCGGTCGTAGACACCCTGCAGGTCAACGGGTTCGACATCCGGTGGCCACTCGAATCGCGGGAACTCCGCGTCCGCTCCGAGCCGTCCCGTTGCGTGTGTGGTCCAGTCGTCTGCGCGGGACTCGATCGTCACTGCGCCGTCCGCGACGGTCATCCGGATGTCGGTCTCGCCGATCGGGAGAGGTTGGTGCAGCACGAGTTCCTCGACCGGACCGGCGTGCAGGGCCAGATCAAGCAACGCCGTTCCCGGCAGGATCGCGGTCCCCGCGACGCGATGGTCGTTCAGCCAATGGTGTTCGCTGGGGCTCAACCGTCCGGTGTGGAGTGTGCCGCCGGTGGGCAGTTCGACTTCGCCGCCCAGCAACGGATGCGGCGACAGCGACACCCCAGGTGGGCATGCGGCGGTGGTCGTCGCGGGCAGCCAGTAGTGCTCGTGGTCGAAACTGTACGTGGGCAGTTCGGTCGTCCGCGCGTGGGGCAGGAACGGCCGCCAATCAATGTCGACGCCCGCGGTGTAGGCGTTCGCCGCGGCCATCAGGAACTGTTTGAGGCCGCCGTTGTCCCGGCGGAGGGTGCCCATCGCGATCGCATCGATCACCGGTGTCAGCACCGGGTGGGCGCTGACCTCGATGAACACGTTGTGGCCCTGGTCGATCAGGGCCTGTGTGGCCGGCGCGAAGCGGACGACGTTGCTGATGTTGTCGTACCAGTACTGGGCGTCCATGCGGGATGCCTGGTTGCCGGTGACGGTCGAGTAGAGAGGAATCTTGGGCTTCTGTGGCTGAACATCGGCCAGTTCGGTCAGCAGTCGGTCCCGCAACGGAGCCATGGCGGGTGTGGGGGAGGCGTAGTCGACGTCAATGCGCCGCACCTCGATCCCATCCTTCGCGCAGGCCTCGGTCAGCTCGTCCAGCCCTTGCACGGTGCCAGCGACAACCGTGGTCCCGGCGGCGTTCAAGGCCGCGATGTGCACACCGTCGACGAGACGAGCCTCGGTCTGGTCCGGCGGCAACGGCACGGACGCCATTCCGCCAGTACCCGCTACGGACGTCAGAGCCTTGCTGCGCAGTGCGACGACCTTCGCAGCGTCCTCAAGGGACAGTGCACCGGCGACACACGCTGCGGCGATCTCTCCCTGAGAATGACCGATCACCGCATCGGGCACGACACCGGCCGAGCGCCACAGCTCGGCGAGCGAGACCATGACGGCGAACAGCGCAGGCTGGACCACGTCGACACGATCCAGTCCCTGACCCGCCAACGCGTCCATCAGCGACCAGTCGCAATACGGCGCCAACGCCTTTTCACAGTCCCGCATCCGGTCGCGGAACACGGCGCTGGACTCCATCAGTTCCTGGCCCATCCCCCGCCACTGCGAACCCTGCCCGGGGAAAACGAACACCGTTTTGGCCGGGCGCGACTCCACTGCTTGCACATCCGCCAGCAGGTCTTCGGGTGTGCTGCCGACGTTGGCGGCTCGGTACGCGAAGGATGCCCGCCCGGCCAGCGACAGCGCCACGTCGTCGATCCGGCGGGGATGCTCGGCGAGGAACTCTCGCAGCCTGTGGGCCAGCCGGTGCAGTGACTCGGCGGACCGGGCGGACAGCACCCACGGCACCGGCCCGTCATGGGCAGGCCGGCCGGGCGAGCCAGCCGATTCCTCGATGATCACGTGTGCATTGGTCCCGCTGATCCCGAACGACGACACGGCGGCTCGCCGAGGATGCCCGTTGCGTGGCCAGCCGACCTTGCCAGTCAACAGTTCGAGCCCGCTGGCCGGCCAGTCGACGTGCGGGGTGGGCTCGGTGATGTGCAAGGTTCGCGGCAGGACACCGGCCCGCAGCGCCTGCACCATCTTGATCAGCCCACCGACCCCGGCTGCGGCCTGCGCGTGCCCGATGTTCGACTTCAGCGATCCCAGCCAGGCGGGCTCGCTCCGGTCGCGGCCGTAGGTCGCCGCCAGAGCACGAGCCTCGATCGGGTCGCCCAGTTCGGTGCCGGTGCCGTGCGCCTCGATCGCGTCCACATCGGACGGCCGCAGCCCCGCCATGGCGAGCGCCTCCCGGATCACCCGCTCCTGGGCCGGGCCACTCGGCGCGGTCAGCCCGTTGCTGGCACCGTCCTGGTTCGTCGCACTCCCCCGCAGAACGGCCAGCACCGGGTGGCCGTTGGCCGTCGCGTCGGAAAGGCGTTCCAGGACGACAAGCCCGGCCCCTTCGGCCCATGCGGTCCCGTTGGCGTCCGCGGAGAACGCCCGGCAGCGGCCATCCTCGGACAGCCCTTGCTGGCCGGAGAAGTCGATGAAGATCCCGGGTGAGCCCAGCACCGACACCCCGCCCGCCAGCGCGAGCGAGCATTCGCCGTGCCGCAGTGCCTGCGCGGCCATGTGGACGCTGACCAGCGACGACGAACAGGCGGTGTCCACTGTGATCGCCGGTCCGCGCAGCCCGAAGAAGTACGCCAGCCGGCCGGACGCGACGCTCGTGGAACTGCCCGTCAGACGGTGGCCGTCGGCTGACTCGTGCATGCGGGGCCCGTACTCCTGGGCCATCGCGCCGACGAACACCCCGGTCCGGCTGCCGCGCACCTCGTCCTGGCTCAACCCGGCCCGTTCGAACGCCTCCCACGCGGTCTCCAGCAGGACTCGTTGCTGCGGGTCGATACCGGCCGCCTCGCGCGGCGAGATCCCGAAGAACCGGGCGTCGAACCCGGCAGCGTCGTCGAGGAACCCGCCGCGCCGGGTGTACGTCCGGCCCTCGCCGCCGGATGGGTCGTAGATCCCGGCCACGTCCCAGTCGCGGTCGCCGGGGAACTCGGAGGTCGCGTCCGTCTCGGTGATCACCAGCCGCCAGAGGTCCTCGGGCGAGGCGACCCCGCCGGGATAGCGGCAGCTCATGGCCACGATCGCGATGTCGTCCTCGCGGGTGCGGGCGACCTGCTCGGTCACGGTTTGCGAGCCGGACAGGGCTTCGGCCAGTTGCGCGGGCGTCGGGTGGTCGAACAGGACCGTGCTCGGCAGGTCCTGCCCGGTAGCCGCGGCGAGGCGGTTGCGCAGGACGACCGCGAGCCGGGAGTCGAACCCGAGGTCCTTGAACGTCCGGTGCACGTCGACCGGTTCGCGCGTGCCGAGCGCGGCGGCCGTGCTCTGGGCGACCAGTTCGCCGATGTCGTCGCTCACCGGCTCCGGTTCGTCCACTGTGTCCAGCCAATACCGCTTGCGCTGGAACGGATACGTGGGCAGATCCACCATCTCACCGTTGATCGCCCGCGAAAGGTCGGCGTGCCCGGCCAGGTGTGTTTCGGCCAGTGCCATCACCGCGCCTTCCGGCTCGGTCAGCCCGGTCCGCAGGCCCGGCACGCAGGTGGCGTCGCTCAGCGCCTCGGCGGCCATCGACGTCAACGCCTCACCCGGCCCGACCTCGATGAACACCCGCGCGCCCTGCGCGTGCAGGCTCCGCACGGCGTCGCCGAACCGGACCGTCCGCAACACGTGATCGGCCCAGTAATCCGGTGAGCACAGCTGCTCCGTGGTGGCCCGCTCGCCGGTCACCGACGACACGATCGGGATCTCTGGTTCCCGCCAGTCCAGCCCGGCCACGATGTCCCGCAGACCGGCACGAACCGGCTCCATCAACGGTGAGTGCACCGCACCGCTGATCCGCAACCGCCGCGTCCGCCAGCCCTGGGCGGCGAACTGCCGCGCAGTCTCCTCGACCACCTCGTCCGCGCCGGAGATCACGACGGAGGTCGGGCTGTTCACCGCGGCGATCCCGGCGACGTCTTCCTTACCCGCCAAGGCTTCCCGCGCCTGCTCCTCGGTCGCCTCGATCGCGTGCGCGGTGCCGCCGACGGCCGCCATCAGCCTTCCCCGGGCGGTCACGAACGTCGCCGCGTCCTCGAGGGACAGTGCACCGGCCACGTGCGCAGCGGTGATCTCGCCGAGCGAGTGCCCGGCCAGCATCGCCGGGTCCATCCTCCACGAGCGGAACAACTGGTACAGCGCGACCTCGGTGACGAACAACGCCGGCTGTAACTGGTCCATCCGATCCATCCAGCCGTCGCCCTGCCACAGCAAGTCTTTGAGCGGCAGTTCGAACGCGGCACCGGCCTCGTCGAACGCCCGCCTGAACACCGGGTAGGCCTCGCACAGCTCCCGGCCCATCGCCGCCCGCTGAACACCTTGCCCCGGGAACAGGAAGGCCAGCTTGCCGTCCCGTTGCCGCCCTTGCACGACACGGGGGTCGATGTCGCTATGGGCGAGCAGGCGTGCACCCTCCCGGCCCAGCACGGCGGCCCGGCTGGCGAACATCGTCCGGCTGAGCAGGGAGACACCGACATCAGCAACGTCTGCGTCTATATCGGACAGTTGAGAGGCGTAGTCGCGCAGTGCCTGATCAGTGCGGGCGGAGATGATCCATGGCACCGGAGTACGCGATCGCGTGCGCTGCTGCGGTATGACCGGCGCGGCACCGAGGACGACATGGCAGTTCGTGCCACCGAGGCCGAACGAGGAGACGCCCGCCAGATGCTCGCCTTCCGGCCAGGGCGTCCGTTCACTGTGGACCATCAGGCCGGTGAAGTCGATCAGTGGGTTCGGGTCGGCGAAGTTCAGGCTGGCGGGCAGTTCGCCGTGGTGCAGCGCGAGGACGGTCTTGATCAGCCCGGCGATCCCGGCCGCGCCTTCCAGGTGGCCGATGTTGGTCTTCACCGAGCCGATTCGTAACGGCTGCGTGCGGCCCGCACCGAATACGCCGCTCAAAGCCTCGGCCTCGACCGGGTCGCCAAGCCGGGTGCCGGTGCCGTGCGCCTCCACGTACTGCACCAGCGATGGATCCACGCCCGCGTCCTGACACGCGTCTGCCAGCAACTCCTGCTGCGCCTGTCCACTCGGGACAGTCAAGCCGTCGGTTGCCCCATCGCTGTTGACCGCCCCGCCGAGTAGCACGCAGTAGATCCGGTCGCCGTCGGCAACCGCATCGGCCAATGGCTTGAGGACGACGACTCCGCCGCCCTCACCGCGCACGATCCCGTTCGCCCTGGCGTCAAAGGTGAAGCACTGGCCATCCGGGGACAACGCACCCAGCTCGCGCATAGCCGCCGTGGTCTGGGCGGCGAGGTTGAGCTGGACACCGCCCGCCAGGGCCAGCCGCGACTCCCCTCGGACCAGGCTCTCAGCGGCTTGGTGCACGGCGACGAGCGACGACGACTGTCCTGTGTCGACGGTCATGCTCGGTCCGTGGATACCCAGCAGGTAGGAGACGCGGTTGGCGATGATGGACCTGCGAGTCCCGGTCAACGTGTGCGCGGTGACCGCCCGCTGCTGACTCAAAAGCGCGTAGTCATCGGCCATGGCGCCGATGAACACGCCGGTCGCGCTGTCGCGCAGGGCATAGGGCCGGATCCTCGCGTCTTCCAGGGCCTCCCAGGCCAGTTCGAGCACGAGCCGCTGCTGCGGGTCCATCTCGGCGGCTTCCCGCGGTGAGATGCCGAAGAACTCCGCGTCGAACTCGTCGGCCCGATCCAGGAACCCGCCGGGTTCCCCGGTCCGGCCCGACGGTCGGACCGCACTGCGACCGTCACACAGCAACTGCCAGTAGCCATAGATGTCCTCGGCGCCGGGAAATCTCGACGCCATACCGATGATGGCCAGGGTCATGCCGCACCTCCGGTGCACAGCAGGCGAAGTCGTTCGGCCGCGAGCCTGGCCGCGTGCCGGTCCTGCTCGTCGCCGCGCGGCCGGTCGGGCAGCATCGGGATCACCTGGCTGCGACCGGCCAGCACCGATGGATGCCGCCGCGCCAAAGTGGACAGACCTGCGCTCGGTCCGGCCTCGACCAGGGCACGGTCGCCGTCGGCCAGCATTCGGTCCAAAGTGGACGAGAAGAACACCGTCCTGGCCGGCTGTGTGATCCAGAACATCGGGTCGCAGGCCTGGGTCGCGGACACTCGTTCCTCGGTATACGCCGAATACAGCGGGAACTCGGGCGGCTGGAGGTTCGTGTCGGTCCAGGACTTCCCCGACCGCAACGCGGCTTCGGCGACGGCAGGGCTGTGGAACGCTTGTTTTGCCTTGACTTCCGCGCAGACCATGCCGCGTCCACGCAGAATGTCGCCCGCCTCGGTCAACGGCCGGGACAGACCGGACAGCAGCAGCTGGCGCGGCGCGTTGACCGCCGCGATGTGCACCTCACCGTCGAGCACCGGCTCCACCTCGGCGGCCGACGCGGCCACAGCGAGCATCCCGCCCGGGTCCGCCGTGGTGAACTCGCGCATCCGGGCCAGCATCAGCCGCATCCCATCGGCGAACGAGAACACCCCAGCGACCGTCGCCGCGACCATCTCGCCGACGCTGTGGCCGAGCAGCGCGGAGGGCCGGATCCCCCAGCTGAGCACCTCGCGGCCGAGCGCGTACCCGACCGAGTACAGCAACGGCTGAGCCACGGTGACATCATCGAAGTCGGTCGCCGGCGAGGCGGCCAGCCACTGTTCCCGCAGCGACTCGCCGTACTCGTCTAGCAGGCCGAAGGCGTCGTCCATGGTCTGGCTGAACACGGCGCGGTGCCCGTAGAGCCCGGCGGCCATGCGCGGATGTTGCGCACCCTGACCGGGGAACAGCAGCGCGACCGGCAATGGTGACCTCATGCCTCCGTGGTACGCGGCCGGTTTCCAGACTCAGTTCAGATCCGCTGGTGACCAGCGGGCCTGGACCGGGCCGCGACCACAGCCGGGCACGCTGCTGCAATGACCGTCTACCTGGCCGGCACCGGCTGCGCGCTGCCCGAACCGACCACCCTGGAAGACGCCGAACGCGCGGGACTCTGCACCCGCCGGATGCTCTGGCGCACCCGAGCCGAGTCCGTGTGCATCGCCGAGGAGCCCGGCCCCGAACTGGCCGCCCGCGCCGCCGGAATGCTGGACTGCGGCGACGTCGACTTGCTGCTGCACGCGTCCGTGTACTACCAGGGCCACGACCTGTGGTCGCCACCGTCGTACATCCAGCGCGAGGTACTGGGCAACAACTGTCCCGCCATCGAGGTCCGCCAGCAATCCAACGGCGGCATGGCAGCACTCACCCTGGCGAGCGCCTACCTCACCGGGGACCGAAAACAAGCCATGGTCACCACCGGAGACCGGTTCTGCCTGCCCGGGTTCGACCGGTTCACCAGCGACCCCGGCACGATCTGCGGTGACGGCGGCACGGCCGCGCTTCTGTCCACTCAGGACGGATTCGCGCGGATCCGCGGCCTCGTCACGGTGTCCGACCCTGGTTTGGAGAAACTCGGCCGAGGGCTGGACCCATTTGCCGATGCACCGCTGTC
The DNA here is from genome assembly GCA_966244135.1 of uncultured Actinocrispum sp. GTDB lineage: Bacteria > Actinomycetota > Actinomycetes > Mycobacteriales > Pseudonocardiaceae > Kibdelosporangium. Next base: position 8,602 of record CBIMJO010000049.1, read on the forward strand.
CGTTCGCCGACCGATCAGCACCGAGGCCCACCGCAGCGAGCTGATCGCCGAGTTCGGCCTGTCCCCGCTGATGGAGCGGCTGCGGTCCGGCCAGCAGGAGGCTTACCAGCAGGCTTTGCGCGAGGCCGGGGTCAAGGCCGAGGACGTGTCCTGGTTCGTGCTGCCGAACCTGGGCCGGGCCAAGATGGACGCCCAGTTCTTCGATCCCCTGGACATCGACCCCGATCGGTCCACATGGGACTGGGGCCGCCGCGTGGGGCACCTCGGCGCGGGCGACCAGATCGCCGGGCTGGACCACCTGCGCCGCACCGAACGCCTTGAGCCCGGCCAGTTGTGTGTTCTAGCCGGGGTCGGCATCGGGTTCACCTGGTCCGTCGGCGTTCTGGAGATCGTGCGGCAATAGCGGCCGAACCCCGCAACAGGTCCGCCAGGTCATGTGGACGCGCCTGCTCGGTGGTGGGAGCCGCTGCCGTGATCCGATCCAACCGGAAACCGCGACCGGCCTGCCGGTCGCGGCACCAGGCGATGAGGTACCACCGCCCCTCGGCGGTGAGCAGTCCGGCCGGTTCCACCACACGGTCGCTTTCCCGGCCAGAAGCGTCCACATAGGACAATTTCAGCACCACATTGTTGGTGAGGGCGAGTTCCACCGCGGCGCGAACCGCGGCGTCGGTCCGTGACGGGAGCGCGACGATCCTGCCGACGAGTTCCTGCCCGGTCATCGAGGCCGCGATCTTCTGGGCCGCCGTACGGACCGCGCTGGCATACGGGCCGGAGGCCTCAGCCGCGGCCAGCGCGGCGGACAACGCCTCGGCTTCCTCGGCGGTGAACCGGACCGGCGGCAGGGTCATCGCCGGGTCGATCGACCAGCCACCGCCGCGCCCGGGTGTGGCGCGCACTGGAGAACCGGCCGCCATCAACGCCTGCAGGTCGCGCTGCACAGTGCGCTCGCTGACTTCGAAGCGTGCGGCCAGTGCGGAGACCGTCCGCGACCGCGGAGCTGCCGCACGCAACTCCTCCACCAACGCGTACAACCGAGCGGTGCGGTTCATCCGGCGGACGCCAGGAAGTCCTGCTGCCGCTGTAACTCCCGTTCGGTGACGGTCAACGGGAACAAGGTGAAGCCGTGCATCGCACCGGCGACGATGCCGAGCTGCACCGGCGCAGGCCACCGTTGGGCCAGGAACCGGGAGTCGTCCAGCAGCGGATCCTCGGTCCCGACCACGATCCGGGCGGGCGGCAGGCCGGACAGACCGGCGAACAACGGCGAGACCTCCGGGTCGCGGCGCTGCTCGGCCGTCATTCCCGGGGTGAACATCCCATAGCTGCCACGAAGTGAGTCAGTGTTGCTCAGCAGCGGCCTGGAGCCGAACAACCGCTGGCTCGGGGTCATCGACAGGTCGTACACACCGAAAAGCAGGTGAGCCGCCCGGAACGCACCTGTGATGCCATGCCGGTCGCGCAGCCTCAGCAATGTCAGGACGGTCAGGTGGGCGCCCGCCGATTCGCCACCGATCAGCAACCGGTCGGTGCCGAACTCGGCTTTCGCGTGATCCACCAGCCACCGGGCGGCCACTTCGCAGTCATCAGGACCGGCGGGGAACGGGTGTTCCGGCGCCAGCCGGTACTCGACGCTCACCACCGCCAACCGCGTTTCCACCGCAAGCCGCCACAGTCTCTCGTCCTGCCCGTCCGCCGAGCCGAACGCCCAACCACCACCGTGGATGTGCAGGTACACACCGTCGACGTGGTTCGGCACGAACACTCTCGCCTTCACCCCGGCCCCGACAGCGCGGTCCTGTCCGTGCGGCAGCATCACCGGTGGTGTGTCGCCGCCAAGTCGGTTCCGCCGCAGGAACGCCAGCAGCGTCGCGTCCGGCGTCTCCCCGCGAGCTGGACGGTTTGCCGCAGTGGCCATGAACTGCTTGTTGAACGCCAGGGTCTCGTCGAGGCAGTCCTCATCGGTGATCGTCATGCCGTTAAGGTTCCCCGCCGGGCGCGACAACACCCTGTCACCGTTTCCCAGTGAGCTGCGTCATAGCGGGCTTCAGGACTGCAGGTGTCCGGTTGGCGCGTTAGCGTCGGGGTATGGCACCTACACTCCAGCCGTTTCGTCTGGACGTGGACCAGGCGGACCTCGATGACCTGCACGAACGACTTGCCAGGACACGGTTCCCGCAGGGCGGTGACTGGGATACCGGTGTGCCCGGGGACTATCTGCGCGACCTGGCCGGGTATTGGCGCGACGGGTACTCCTGGCGGGCCGAGGAGGCCCGGCTCAACGCGATTCCACAGTTCGTGACCTCGATCGACGGCCAGCGCGTGCACTTCGCACACATCCGGTCGGCCGAGCCGGACGCGACCCCGTTGCTGATGATCCACGGCTGGCCCAGCTCGCCCTTCGAATACCAGGACGTGATCGAATCGCTGACCACGCCGCCGGATCCGTTCCACCTGGTCCTGCCCTCACTGCCGGGCACCGGACTGTCCGGTCCCACTGCGTCTCCCGGCTGGAACCTGCGCCGGATCGCGAACCTGTTCGCCACGCTGATGCGGCGGCTCGGGTACGAGCGGTACGGGGTCCAGGGCGGTGACTGGGGCGCCAAGATCGCACGCGAGATCGGCCTGACCGAGCCGGTGATCGGAGTTCACGCGAACGGCACGCTCGGCACCCCCGTGTCGCGGATCGACCAGGACACCTTGACCGAAGCGGAACGCAGGCGACTCGACGACGCACAGCGCTTCCGGGTCTCGCGGACCGGGTACGCGCTGATGCAGGGCCAGCGGCCGTACACCCTCGCGGCCGCGTTGGTCGACTCGCCGGCCGGAATGCTGGCCTGGCACGCGGATGTCTTCGAATGGTTCGGTGACGCCGTGGGATCGTTGTCCCGCGACTTCCGGCTCACCAGCGTGATGCTGTACTGGCTCAACGGTTGCGTGGCACGGCTGTACCACGATGCCGAGGACAACGCGTGGAGCGAGGCGCAGGAGGTGTCGGACACTCCGACCGGAGTGGCCGTGTTCCCGACGGATACGTCGATCCGGGCGTTCGCCGAGCGGGAGAACAAGATCGTGCACTGGTCCGAGTTCGACCGCGGCGGGCATTTCGCCGCCGCGCAGGCCCCGGACGAATTCACTTCGGACGTAAGGGAGTTCTTCCGCGCGCTGCGGTGAGCCAATTGACACGCCGGGAAAGCACGGCGCGCGGACGGATAGGGCCACTGGCTATACGATCGGCCCTCGTCCGGTCACAACAGCCACGCTTGGGGGAAGTCCTTGAACGGCAACAGTCTGCGCTACGGTGTCTACCTTCCGCCGTTCGGGCCGTTCGGCGATCCTCGGGCGATTGTCGAGCTCGCGGTGCGCGCCGAGGCCGCCGGCTGGGACGGCGTGTTCCTGTGGGACCACGTGATCGGTGGCATGATGCCGATCGCCGACCCCTGGACGACCCTGGCGGCCATGGCCCAGGCGACGGACACCATCCTGCTCGGCCCCACGGTCACTCCGCTGGCGCGGCGGCGGCCATGGGTACTCGCGCGCCAGGCCTCCACCGTGAGCAGGCTGTCGGGCGGACGGCTCGTCCTGGGAACCGGGGTGGGCAGCGACGAGTCGGGTGATTTCAGCGGTTTTGGTGATGCCGCAGACGTTTCGACCCGGGCGGCCATGCTCACCGAGGGGCTCGCCCTGGTGCGGTCGATGTGGGCCGGTGAAGCCATCGACCACAAAGGCCGGTACTACACGGTGAACCTGCCCGCCGCCGACCCGGAACCGCACCGCATCCCGGTCTGGATGGCCAGTTCCACCAACCACCCCAACGTGATCGCGCGTGCCGCGCAGTGCGACGGCATCTTCCCCAACCCCGGCGACCACCAGCTGACGCCCGACGAGGTCGCGGCCCTGCGTGCGGCCGTGCTGTCCGAGGACCGGCCGTTCGACATCCTCGTGCCCGGCAACGCCAGCGCGGCCTGGGACGAGGACAAGGACGTCGACCTCAAAGGACTGCACGAGGCCGGGATGACCTGGTGGATGGAGTCACTGATCCACTTCGACCCGTTGGAGCTGTCCATGCACGTGGTCGACGCCGGTCCACCACGGATCTGACCTTCCTGTCCGGCGGGGGCATCCATACGCCGGTATTGTCCGGTCATGGCGGGAAAACCGGGGCGGCGTCCGAAGTGGCTGCCTGGCCTGGTCTGGCTGCTTGTCGTCGCGGTGCCGGTGGCGACGTGGGGCCTGCTGCCGGGCGATTCGCTGCCGAGGACGCTGTTGGGGATCGCGTGCGTGGCGATGACCCTCGCGGTGCTGGTGGCCATGATCTCGGCGATCAGGTCCGGCCAGGCCGATCAACGGTGGGGCTGGGGTGTCGCCCTGCCACTGGTCATCGCGGGAATCCTGGCCGCTGTGACGTACTGGATCTTCACCGCCCCCGCCATCGGCGCGAACATCGGCGCCGGCCTGGCGGTCTTCTTCCTCCTCCCACCCGCAGGGGCCGCGTTGATCGTGGCCCTCTGCTACACGGTCACCCTCGAAGCGAAGAACAGCCACTCGATCCGAAAGTGAACTTCGCACCGGCTGGAACCGTCAGGCTCCCGACGGTTCCAGCCAGAGTCCTCGTCAGGAACAGGTCACCCGGACACCGGCCCAGTCGCCGTGGTCGCTGGTGATTCCGTTGCCGCCGTCATTGATCACCAGGCGCACCACCGATGCTCCGGTGACGTTCGCGGTGATCGGCTTGGCGGGCATCGCGTTGGTCATGACTCCGCTGTCCGCGACCTTGACGCCATTGGCCCAGACCTCGAAGCCGACCGAGCCGTCCGGTCCCTCCTCGTCGTCCACGCCGACGTCCGCGGCCAGTGTCGTGCAGCGGCCGCCCAGGTAGAACTCCACATTGCTGGGTGCGTGGGCGCCGATGCCCTTGGGGTACGTGACTCCGTTGATGGTGATCGGATTTCCGTCGCCCGCGTTGTATTCGCCGTTGCTGGTGTCGCGTTCGACTGGGCCCCAGCCGTTTTCGGAGCTCAGCCAGGCCAGGTCGCTGATGTAGGCGTTCGCCGTGGGTGGCGGGGGTGGCACGCGGACTTCGAGGTCGGACCGCGTCTCGGCGTCGGGCCGGTACGTGGTCCGGACGGTCAGGACATACATGCCAGGTGCGGCGCCGGCCGGAACCTTGACTGTCCACTTGGTACTCGTCGACTCACCCGTGCGCAGGACGAGGTTGTCGTTCGACGATTCCGGCACTGCCTGCCATCCGGCAGGCCCGGACAGGGTCGACTTCACCGCGATGGCGGGCAGGCGGCCGCTGTTGGTCGCGGTCGTGGTCACCGACGCGTTCTCCCCCGGTATGACCAGTGGCAACGCGCCTGGGTAGGCCGCTTGCAGCGAGGCACCGGTGTCGACCGCCGGTGGGTACTTCGCCCAGCCGCGGTCGGCGTTCACCCGGAACATCGCGCTGCCGTGCGGTGGGAGCGTCGCCGCGACCGTGCCTGCGGTGTTGCGGTCGGTGTGCGCCCACAGATCGCGCACCTTGTAGCCGGGTGCCTGCGGCAGGCCGATCTCGGCGGCCGTCGTCGTGACCCGTTCGGTCCGTTCGCCTTCGTTGAACAGCAGCACGGCTTTGTCGCCGTTCTTCAACGGCTTGACGAGGACGGTGATCCCGTCCGCCGAGCGAACCGGGCGCCCCTGCGCCCCCAACGGGTCCTGGTCGACCGCGATCACGTCGCGGTTGCTCAGGATCGCCAGCGTCTCCGGGGTGGCTTTGCGCAGGTCGGAGCCGATCAGCAGGGGTGCGGCCATGATCGCCCACAGACCGAAGTGCGACCGGTACTCGGTATCGGTCATGCCACCGTTGCCGACCTCGAGCATGTCGGGGTCGTTCCAGTGGCCCGGTCCCGCGTAGTCGGCGAGCGCCCAGTTCGCCTTGGCGATGCCGAGCATGCTGTTGTAGCTGTCGCTGATGTCGCCGGTGGTGCGCCAGAGGTGGCCGACATCCTTGGCCCACAACCATGGTTTGTTCTCGCCCCACTCGCACAGCGAGAACACGATCGGCCTTCCGGTACGGCGTAAGGCATCCCGCATCGTCGTGTAGCGCAGGACCGCGTCGACACCCTGGTTGTTGCAGTTGTCGTACTTCAGGTAGTCGACGCCGAAGGACGCGAACAGGTCGGCGTCCTGCTGCTCGTGGCCGAGCCCGCCGGGAAAGCCGTTGTCGTTGCAGGTCTTGGTGCCCGCGCTGGTGTAGATGCCGAATTTCAGGCCCTTGGAGTGGACGTAGTCCCCAACGGCCTTGATGCCGTTGGGAAAACGGACCGGGTCGGGCACGAGGTTGCCGTCCGGGCCGCGTTGCGGCAGCGCCCAGCAGTCGTCGAGGTTGACGTACTGGTAGCCGGCGTCCTTCAGGCCCTTCTCGACGAAGATGTCGGCGATGCCCTTGACCATCGCCTCGTTGAACTCGGCCCGGCAGTTGGTGGAGTTCCAGTTGTTGAATCCCATGGGCGGCGTCAGCGCGAGCCCATCGCCAGGGGTCACGGCAGCGGTGCCGGGTGGCGCGGCACCGACACCCGCGGCGAGCAGCACACCCACCGCGACCATCGTGGTCACTTTCCGTACATGTTGAATCATCGGACCTCGCCAGTGAATGTCCAACAAAATCAAACATTATCTCGCAAAGAACTCCAACATCACACCGCAACCGACAGTTGATGTCCAGCCTTGACCGTCACGACCGCGTTGAGCTCGATGGCGACCTCGCGGGCTGCACCACGGATCGCGCCGGGAGCTGGTCCGGCTCCCGGCCGAGTCCCGACGCGGTGCTGAGGCGGGTACTGTCAGGTTTGTTCAAGATCCTTGGGGGAGGCGCCATGGCTGCGGCGACAACGATTGTGAACGCGAAGGTGTTCGACGGGACGAGGTCGCGGGACTGGACTTCGGTCCGGTTCGCCGACGGGCTGATCACCGAGTGCTCAGCGGCGTCGGCCGCCCGAGAAGGCGACGAGGTGATCGACGCGGCGGGCGGGACCGTGCTGCCCGGCCTGATCGACACGCACGTGCACCTCGTTCCCGGCGCCCTCGCGCAGTCGCTGACGTTCGGCGTGACCACCGTTCTGGACATGTTCAGCAAACCCGGCATAGTGGCCGAGGCCAAGCAGCAGGCCGGCTCCCGTCCGGACGTGGCCGATGTGCGTTCCTCGGGTGTCGGCGCCACCGCGCCCGGCGGGCACCCGTCGATCATGTACGCGCCGTTCCCGACGTTGACCGCCGCCGGCCAGGCCGAGCAGTTCGTCGCCGACCGGATCGCGGAGGGCTCGGACTATCTGAAGATCTTCTCCGGTATCGGTGGGCTATGGCCGTCGCTGGACTCCGAGACCATCACGGCACTCGTCACCGCCGCGCACGCCCGCGGCCTGCTCGTCGTCGCTCACGTGAGCTCGACAGCGGGCGTCGAGCAGGTCGTGTCCGCCGGTGCCGACGTGATGGCCCACGTCCCCGCCGACGCCGAACTGGACCAGGCCCTGGTCGAACGCATGGCCGAGGCGGGAATCGTGGTCGGTCCGACACTGGCCACCATCGAGAACACCCTCGGTGAACCGGGTGGCGCGGCCGTGGCAGGCGACCCGCGGCTCGCC
>CBIMJO010000050.1:0-16095 GCA_966244135.1 uncultured Actinocrispum sp.
CCAGGTAGCGGTCGAGGTACTCGGTGAGCAGCCGGATGTCCTGCCGCGTGCCGAACCGGATCAGCGCGAAGCAGAACGCCTGCCCGGCGAAGGTCAGGCGGCTGGCCAGCAGCAGCTCGCCGAGGCGGTCCCGGTAGCGGACGCGGTGCGTCAGGCCGATCAGCCAGGCGGCGACCACCTGGGACCGCCAGTCGGTGTCGTCGAGCAGCCGGTCGAGCTCACTGTCGGTCACCTGCCGGGCGTCCGCCGCCAGCGCCCGGCCGAACTCCGCGCGCTCCGCCGGGTTCAGCCTCATGATGCTGCCGTTCAACAACATGCTGGGGCGCGCGTCGGGCAGTACATAGCGCTCGAAGAGTGCGGGCAGATCGTCCGGCATGGTCACATCCTGTCGCGGCTTATCCGTTCTGTCCCGGATTCGGCCGACGCGAACGTGTGGTCTGTGACATCCTCTGGTCGTTCGGTGAAGACGGGGTACAGGCGGTAGCAGCACGTGAAGACGCCCGACGAGTGGATGCGGGAGTTCGAGACCAAGATCGCGGACGCGCAGGCCAAGGCCGCCGCGGTCCAGCAGGGGCTCGCCAGTGCGTCGGGCAGCGCGTCGTCCAAGGACGGCGCCGTGTCGGTCTCAGTGTCGCCGACCGGGGCACTGACCGACCTGCGGCTGACCCCTGAGGCCATGGACAAGTCGCACACGCAGCTCGCCGCCGAGATCGTCGCGGTCGCGCGGCAGGCTCAGCGGGCGGCCGCGCTGCAGGTGGCGGAGACGTTCGAGCAGGTCGGCGGGGCCGGCTCGGAGACCTACCAGATGATCACGCAGTACCTTCCCGAGCCCGAGGAGGACGAGGAGGACTCGTCGCAGCCCTGGTACGGCTACGAGCAGGAGGCCGTCGAGGAGGCTCCGGCGCGCCCGCACCGTCCGGTGCCGCGGCCCGGCGAGGAGGACGACTTCGGCGGCGGGTCGATCTTCCGGAACCCGTAGCGGGCCGGGGGCGTCGAAGACCGTGCAGGCTACCGTTTGACGTGGGGGAACAGTGACCGAGTGGTACGAAGGCGCGGGTGTCGTCGAGAGCGTCGCCGGGTTCGTCGACACGCTGACCGGTGAGTCCGAGGGTGAGGGCGTCGACGTCGTCGACGCGGCCATCGGCGGCGCGGGCATGGTCGTCGACCTGGTCGGATCCGCGGCGAACCCGTTGGCCGCCGTATTCTCGGCCGGTGTGGGATGGCTGCTGGAGCACGTCAGCTTCATCCGTGAACCGCTCGACGCGCTGCTCGGCAACCCCGACGAGATCAACGCCAACACCCACGAGCTCAAGTCCGCCGCCCTCGAGATGAAGATGATCGCCCAGGAGCACCGGCAGGACGTGGACGCGATGGGGGCGTCCTGGTCGGGTGAGTCCAACGAGGCGTTCCGCCAGGCCCAGACGCAGATGGCGGACCAGTACGAGGCGCTCGGCAAGTCGATGGACGGGACGGCCGCGATCTATGCGCTGTCCGGGGCGCTGGTCTGCGAACTGCGGGCGATGATCTTCGACTGGATCTCCGACCTGATCGGCGAGCTGATCGCCGGGGCGCTGATCGCGGCCGCCTCGGCGGTGCCGACCGCCGGCGCGTCGATCGCCGCGTACACCGGGTACGCCGGGACCCGGGCGAGCATGCTGGCCACCAAGATGGCCGGCCGGCTGGCCAAGCTGATCAAGGCGATGGAACGGTTCGGCGGGCGGATCGCCAAGCTGTCGGAGAAGATGTCCGGCCTGATGAAGGGCCTGGAGAAGTTCGCCGACTACGGCGACTACGCCAAGACCGCGTACGACGCCGTCAAGCCGTACGACATGCCGCAGTCCGAGCCGGAGACCCCGGGCGTCAACCCGGGCCGGGCCCACTCGAGCGTATGAGCCGCAAGAACCACGGGTCTGACGGTGGTGACGGGGGCGACCACCACAGCTCGTCGACCACCACCCACAGCGGTGGTGGGTCTTCCGGCGGATCCGGTTCCCCGTCCTCGGGCGTCCCGGCGATGGCGCCCGGCAAGGGCACCAGCATGGACGCGGACGCCGTCGAGTCGTACGGCGGGCGGTTCGGCGACCGCGGTGGCCAGATCCGCAACGGCGTCGGCAACCGGCTGAACATCGGCGCCTCGGCCGACAGCGCCGGGGTGTTCGGCCAGTTCGCCATGGGCAAGGCCGACGAGGCCATCAAGACGGCGAAGGACGGCGCCGAACGTGCGGCAGTGGCCGCGGAGAACACCGGCCAGAAGGTCAAGACCACGGCCCAGGCGATCCGCACCACCGACCAGTCCAACGCCACCAACGTCCGCCAGTCCGGCTCCGGCCTCGACACCACCCGCTCCCAGACCCCACCCGGCGCCGCAACCGGTCCCCGCAGCGGCGGCACCTCCGCACCCCGAGCCGACGCCCGCTTCACCACGCCCCCCGGCGGTGATGCGTCGCACCGCCCCGGCGGGGGTGCTGGTGCTCCTCGTGCGGATGTCCGTTTCAACACTCCACCGGGTGGTGATGCGTCGCACCGCCCCGGCGGGGGTGCTGGTGCTCCTCGTGCGGATGCCCGGTTCAACGCTCCTGCGGGTGGTGATGGTTCGCCTCGGGCCGGTGGCGGCGGTCCTCGTGCGGACGCACGATTCACGACGCCTCCCGGCGCCGACGCTTCAACCCGGCCGGATGCCGCACCTCGGTCCGACACTTCGCCTCGGCCGGGTGGCAGCCCGCCGATCGGTGGTGACGGATCGCCTCGGCCCAGTAGTGCTCGGCCTGGCGGCGATGCGTCGCCTCGAGCCGGTGGCACCCCTGATGGTTCGCCCCGGCCGGGTGGCACCCCACCGGCCTCCGGCCAGACCGCGCGCCCCGGTCCTCAGCCCGGCCCGCCTTCGCGCTCGCCTGCCCAGTCCGGCTCGCCTGCCGGTGATCACACGTCCCGGCCCGCTGGTGCTCCTTCGCGGCCGCCCGGTGCCGATCCGGCGGCTCGCCCTCCCGGCCGGTCCGGTCCGCCTGGTGCCGATCCCGCTCGCCGGCCTGGTGGCACCCCGCCGGCCAACGGCCCGTCCGCACCTCCGCCAGGTGGTCGTCCGCCCGGCCAGCGGCCGGCGGCCGCTGATCCCGCGTCTCGGCCGGCCGCCGCTCCACCCAGCTCGCCCTCCCGGCTGGCTGGTGGGCCGCCGAACTCGGGACAGCCTGTGCGTCCCGGTCCAGGCCAGCCCGGCGCCCCGCGTTCCGCACCAAACGCTGGACCGCCGCCTGCGCCAGGTCGGCCCGGAACTTCCGCGCCCTTGTCCGGTCCGCCCGGTAGGCCCATGCCGATGTCGGCGCCGGCCGGGGCGACTGCGCGGTCCACCCCGCCCGACGGCCCGCACAACTACGGCCAGAACCCGCCCGGCCGCCCCAACCCTGGGCAGCAAGGTGGACGTCCGCAGCAGAGCGGGCCGTGGCAGGGTGGGCCGCCACCCCAAGGCGGACAGCGGCCGGCATACGGGCCGCCGGGGAATGCTCCGTATGGGCATCAGCCTCGGCCGGGTGGGTTCGATCCTCGGCCGCGGGATCAGGACGGCCGGCCCATGCAGGGTCCGCCGCCTGGGTATGGGCCGCGGCCCGGTGGGCCACCGCCGGGGTATAGCGGTCCGCCGCCTGGGCGTCCCGCTGGTCCGCCGCCGCAACGTGGTCCGGTTCCCGGCCAGCAGCAGCCCGGACCGCAGCACCCGGGACAGGCCGCCCCGGCTCAGCAGGGTGGCCGGCCGGCGGTCGCGCTGGTGGGTGTCGACACGTCGCAGTACGGCGTCGATCACGTCGAGATGCGCAACGTGCCCGACTGGGACCGGGACGAGAACTCGATCTTCCGTGGGGACGCCCGGACACCGGATGAGATCCGGGCGGATGGCGGGTTCCGCCCGCCGTACATGAGCCAGAACGACTGGAACCGAGACCCGCAACGCGCCGTGGCGGACATCGCCCAGCACGTTGGCGGCAACACGAACGCCTTTGTGTCGACGTCCACCGACCGCGTCGTGGGCGAGCACTTCGCGATCAGCAAGTACAACTATGTGATCAACGCGCCGGGTGGCATCTACACCGACCCGACGATGCAGCGGAAGACCGGCAAGGAAAGCTACGGCGAGCGCGAGGTCCTGTTCCCGGGCGGGATCGACTGGCGCTACGTCCGGGGTTGGCACGAGATGCATTGGGACCCCGGCGACCACAAGTACGTCGCCGGCGAGTTCACCCCGAACCCCGACTACATCGGCGACAAAGTCGGCCCGAACTGCCCACCACCGACCCACACCGAAGCGACCAAGCCGCCCGGGAACGGCGAGTCGGGCCAGCACGCGCAACCGGATCCGCGCGCTGCCCCGGACGCTGACCACCTCGGACACCAGCCGGTCCAAGGTGGCCCGCGACCGGACCAGGCGGGCCGACCTGCCGATCAGCAGGGAAGCGAGCCCGGCCGGGGCGGGTACCAGCCAGATCGACCGGCCGATCGGCTGGGACATCAGCCTGGCCAATACGGACATCAGCCTGGCCAGGATGGGCAGCGGCCTGCCCAGGATGGGCAGCGGCATGCCGATCAGCAGGGCCGTCCGGCCGGCCAGGATGGGCAAGGCCCTGGGCGGCACCAGGATCTGGCGAGCAGGCTGAACCCACAGACCGACCGCGCCGACTCGCCGGGGCGGCAGGCCGTCGACCAGCGGGGGCAGCAGCCCGAGCACGGCTCCGGGCGGCACACTGCGGATTCTGGGCAGCAGCACCAGAACACCGATCAGCAAGCCCAGCACAATGATCGGCAGGGCCTGCACAACGATCAGCAAGGCCTGCACAGCACGCCCGAAGCGCAGCGCTCCGATCGGCCGGATGGCTACGGTCCGTCCACTCAGGACGCCGCACGTTCTTCAGACCACGGTGGACAGCCGTCGCTCATTGCTCAGCGGCTCAGCGGTGAGCCGCCGCCGGGTCTTGGTGACCGGATGGGGCCGTTCTCGGATCCGCGGCTGGATGCGGTGCGGCCGTACCTGCGGTCGACCGAGGGTGGGATGTCGGCGTTCGCTCCGCCGCGGAGTGAGAGCGGGCAGTGGGCGCACCGGAATGAGATGTACACGGCCAGGCAGGTGCCCAGGATTCCCGGGCAGTTCGTGGTCGACATGCATGGTTCGCCGGACGGCATGCGGATCGGGGAGACGCGACTGTCCGAAAAGGACGTCGCGGATCTGATCCGCGCCAACCCCGACTGGGATGGCGGGCCGGTCACGTTGTTCGGGTGTAAGACAGGGGACGGGTTCGCCGCGCGGGTGTCGCAGGAGCTTGGGGTGCCCGTCACCGCGCCGAACAGTGATGCGTGGGTCGACCACAACGGCAACGTTTTCGCCTCCAGCCAGGAGTTCAACCCCGACCGGAGCAAGCCCGCCAAGCCCACGTGGCCACCGAACGGCGTGTGGACGACGCACACCCCCAACGGCGAACCAACTGTCCACTCCGGACCGTTCCCGCCCGGCCACACCCCCGACTGGGGCAACGACACCCCATCGCGCCCGGTGGGCACAGCCGCACACCGAGGCGACGACGCGGGCGGCCCCGATGACGCCCCGGCGGGCCGCGATGATGGTGTGACGCCGGACCACTGGGACCAGGGCGATCCGGCCGACGTCATGCAACAGATGGTCGACGAGAACTTGACGGCTACCTGGGCGAACTTCGAGTACGACAACCGCGAGTTCGAGCAGTGGTGCCGGTCGCCGGTTGAGACCCCGCTTCCGGCCATCCGCCCGGAGACCAGGATCAACTGCTGGGAGATGACGATGTACGCCGCTGTCGTCTCCGGGCAGCTCAGCCACGCGGATGCGCACCGGATCTACCAGTTCACCGACACCGGACCAGGGCGGAGGCAGTGGTTCGGGGAACTTCCCGATCTGCTGTCGCCGGTGCGTACCGGATACGAGCCAGGCGGGCCGCCGCCTCAACGTGGCCAGCTCGTGTTCTGGAATGGCAGCGGCCATGTCGCGCTGGCCACTGGGAGAATGGCTAGGGACTATCCGGACAATCCCCAATCCACTTCGGTTTCTCCAGAGGTGTACACCTTCTGGCCGCCCCCGGACACGGAGTTCACCAAGTCGCCGGAGGGGCTGGCAACCGTGGACGCGGTGAAGACCTCCACCATTAAGGCCCTGGTAGATGCCATGATCGCCTTGGGGGCGAGCCCGGTAGGTGTTGAAGTCGGCGTGCCGGTGTGGGCAGGTGACAGGTGACGGTCGATGATGTGTTCGCTGAGGTCGTCGGATTCGCTCCGTGGGGACCGCCGGACGGGCCGGCCGAGTGGCTGCAACCCGCCTGGGGGCCGAGCAGCGCGGACACCTACAAGCAACCTCCGAAACATGGCGAGCCGAAACTACGAGTGCTGCCGGACGGTTCGCCACAGCTAACGCTGAGGAACTCCGCTGGGGCGCGTGTGGTCCGGCTCGGTGCCGCGCCCGTACAGGTGTCCGCCAAATTCGTTCGCGATGCGGTGGCCACATCGGACGGAAATGTCGTTCTTCTTGATCAAGTCGATTTTCATCGGTTTGATGTGCGTTGCGCGACTCCGGATGGGGTCATCCTCTGGAGTCATTCTTTCTCTGGAAAATCGAGCGACGGCCGTGACGTGAACTATAAATCCAGGCTGCTGATCGATGCGCGAGAGCGGGTTTTTCTGGCCCCGGCTGGGTCTCTTTTCCTGGTCGATGGACCGGCAAGCCCGGTTCTCACGAGCTGGCCGGGCGGGCATGCTGTGATGTGCCCGGACGGGCGAATCAGTTACGCTCGTGCGGAGGAGGCACAGGTCGTTAGCTGGGTGGTTCGCGACCTTGACAAGGGTGTGGAAACGACGACCGAACTCGGTCGTCTGGCCGACCCGGAGGTCAGGGATGTGATCGGTGTCGATGCGGCGGGTCACATTTACCGGCGGGGGTGGACGAAAATCGCCAGGGAACTGCCTGGCCATGGCGTCGACTGGTTGGTTGATATTGGTGGGATCACCGTTTCCGAACAATACGGCGTGAGCATTCTCGCCTACGGTGAAGACCGTAGTGTGGCGCGTTTTGACAACGGTGGTCGTGTGCCGGTCGAGGATGGGGGTGTGGGGCGGCTGGTCGGTCGAGGTGATGACGGGGAATACATCCTGCACCGGCTGATCAGGACGAACTGGTACGACAAACCGGACGCCCAGCTCACCTATGTCGATCGGGACGGGCGGGTGCTGAGGACCGAATTCGCGCCGGATGACATGTGGATGACGATGGATATCGCTCAACAGCCGGATTTCTCGTCGGTGACGCCGGATGGTGCGGTGCTCGTGGCGGTCAACAGCGAGCTGGGTGTGCACGTGGTCCGGCTGACCGCGGGAGAGGCGCCGTGACCGGGCCGGACGACGAGTTCGGCATCAACCGGACGCACCGGGACCTGGCGGCCCAGGATGAGGTGCTAGGCGTCGAACCTCTGCCCTGGAGCGGGTTTCCGCCGTTCCTGCAGCAGACTCCCGTGATCATCGACACCGATCCCGACGACGCCATCGCACTGGTCGTCGCGGCCACCGAGCCGACCATCGAAGGTATTGTGACCGCGGAGGTTTCGCGTCAGCCCAGGGACGTGCCCGGGGCCGTCGCCCGGCTCGTTGAGTCCACATCGGACTCGGTGCGGTGGGTGGGGATCGGCCCGCGTGGGCACGGCTCGGGACCTACATGTGTTGGCTCACCGGCAGAATCGAAGCGGCGGCGATGACCTCAGGGCATGCCGTTGAAGGAAGGAACTGACTGTGGCGGCGTGGAACGACCAGCCGGGGCTCAAAGCCGCGGGTGTCGCCGAGATGCGGGCGAACCGGGCGTCCGGTGCGCTGGTGCGGCGGCGGGACAGTCCCGTCCAGGCCGGTGCGGATGGCGGTTTCCAGGGCGGTTTTCACGTGTGTCTCAGTGTTCGGCGGCTGGCTCAGGAGCGGAACGTGCCCATCGGCGCTTTGCTGGCTGATGGTGGGACTGCGGTGCGGTGGCTGGATGAGACCGAGCGGATGTGGGGGATTCCGCAGGGTGCCGGCGCGTTGCTGGACCGGTGTTTCGAGCGGGTTCCGGCCGGAGAGGCCGCGGACTTCGCTGTCGCGGCTGTTGAGGCGATTCCCGTTGGCGCCGACCTGGACCAGGTCGCGACGCGGTGGATGCTGGACCTGCTGGCCGACGATGAACAAGGAGTAGTGCGGCACCTGGAGGACGGCGCCGCTGCCGAGCGAGTCGTCGAGCTGTATCGGCGAAAGCTGTCTGGCGAAGCCGTTCCCGTGGGCGAGTGGCAGGCGGCGGCACAGGCCGCCCAGGCCGCGAGTGCTCAGGCCAACGCGAACCAACGAGCCGGGGCCGGTGCGACCGGCTTCGCCACCGCGTTCGCGGCCGCAGCCGCCTACGCTCCTGACCTTTTGCCGTCGGAAGTACGTATCGCCGCGTGGCGCGCCGCGGTGACGCTGGCCGATGAAGCCGCCGCGAATGCCTACCAGGCAAGGTATCTGGAATCCGAGGCGCTTGCTCAGGCCGCCGAGTACGCGGTCAACACCGCGGAAGCCGTCGCCGATGCGGCTTTCCGCCTGGTGCTGACGCCCATTCGCGAAGCGGCTCAACGAGGGCGCGCCGCGGGGCCGGCGGCCAGCCCGGCCGACGCCGCGGCGGCCGCCCAAGCGCAGCAGGCAGCGGAGGCAAGTAGAGCCACTTGTGTTGAGTACCAACGATGGCAGGCCCGCCGGTTGGTACAGCACCTCGCGCAGGCGCCGATCGGGCGGGAGTCATGAGGCCGACCAGGGGAGGAGACACGATGACCATTGCCTACCCGGCCGAGGTGCGGACGTTTCTCGGCATCCTGCTGGCGGAACTCGACAAGCTGAAGCCCTGGGATCTTGGCCAGGCATCGATGGGGCGGGAACAATGATCGTTGGGATTGACGGGGATGTGGCCGTCGTGGTGACGGCCGGGGCTGCTGACTTCGAGTCGGTGTTCACGCTGCGGGTCGAGCGGGCGGATGGGTCCGAAGTGGACGACGCCGATGTGGTGGCTGGGTATGTTGCGGCTGGTGGGGTGAGTGTGCGGTCGGTGCGGGAGGAAACCGTGCCGGTTGGGGGGTGGATTCCTTGGGTGCCGACGGATTCGGCGCCGGACGGGGATCCGAACGTCGCCTCGGCGGATGTGCTTGCGGGGCTGGGGAATGCGCTGGCTCAGGCCGCGCCCGGTGGGTGGAGTGGGGTGACGGTCGAGTGTAAGGCGTTGGTGTCGCACATGGTCGTCACCGTGACGGTCAGTATGGCCGATGGGACAACGCTTTCATGGGCGCCGCCGGCGATGGTCAGCCATTGGCTGCACCGGCTGCGGATGCGGGACTACCACCCGGGGCGGGGTGTGTGGTTCCGGGCCAGGTTCGAGCTGTCGCCTGGGATGCCGTTGGTTCGCGATGTTGATGCCCTGACGCCGCCGAGCTTTGTCACGCCGGAGCTGGCAGCGGCCGAGCTGCAGTTGTTGCCGCGCAACGCGGACGCGATTCCGAGATGGCTGCTGGACGCGGCTGTCCGCGCCTCCCGGGCGGATGAGCCGGATGGCCCGCTGGAGATGGTCCGGTTGTTCGATGGCCCTGGGATCGTCTATCGGCCGGTGCTCAGCGAAGGCGAACGAGACGCGGTGCTGGAGTACCTGACCGCCGCGCCTTTGGTGCTGTCCTCACGTGGGTTGACCCCGGACGTGCTTGCCGACAGCGAGGAACCCGTTGTGCCGATGGGGTTTCACACCGACGGCCGGTTCGTCTGGCCCAGCTCCGCCGCGTATTACCTGCGCGTGCACGGGGTTCCGCCTGCGCTGCCATTGGTCTCGCGGATCCGGGCAAAGCAGCACCGGCCGACGGTGAACGTGCCCGCGATCCTGATGGACCGCGCGGCGGCGCTCGCCATGGGCCGCCCGTGGGATGAGTCCGAAGTGGACATCAAGGCCAATGAGGCCTTCCGGGTGGTCGAGTCGGTGATCATCGACAAGCGGATCAGCCCCCGGTTCTACAGCGTGCTGGCCGAGCGGGACGGCGCCTGGAACCTGGTCCGGGACGGCGACCGCTACCGCGTGCAGTGGTCGCAGGACCAGCGCGGTGCCGTCGTGTTCGACGACGTCCGGCAGGCGGCCGCGTACCTGGCCGGGCAGTTGTCCGCGAACGCCGCCGAGCTGGAGTACGAGCTGGGTGAGGAGATCCCGGCCTGGCAGTCCCCGCTGGTCGTGCTGTCCGACGACCCACCGGTGGAGGCGTTCGCGAGCGTCAGCACGGTGATGATCGAGGACCTCGAGGTGGACCGGTACGGCGAGCCGGACGGCAACCTCGTTTACGCGGTGGGAACCCCGTTCGAACAGCGCGGCCTGCCCGCCGAGTTCGCGCAGCGCCCGTACCACCGGTACCTGATCACCGGCGGCCAGTGGCGTGTGGTCGCCGTGGTCTCGGCCGACGGTGGCCACGGCTATGTGTTGCCGAGCGCGATCAATGAGTACCTGCGCTCCGGGCATATCGATGAAATCGCCCAACCGGCAGCGGATCACCCTGGTCTACCGCCCATCACCGACGGCATGCGCGCCGCGGCAGCGCGCAATCCGGGCGGCTGGGTGTACTGCGCGGATCCCGACGTTGATCCCCGCTACATCGAGGGCATGCCGCTGCCGGTGATGCTGGGCGGGTACAAGGTCGGCCCGGACGGCCAGTTCACCGGCGAGACCTACATCAACGAGGAGTACCGGCCCAGCCCGCGCCGCCGCGGCTATCCCGAGCCGCAGACCGACTTCGAGCTGGTGCTCGGATTCGTCGCGGCCGGTTGGCTGCCTGAGGACCGGGTCCTGCCGGCCGCGCTGAACTCCCCGTTCCTGCTGGAGACCGACGGCAAGAATGGCCTGCGCGTGGGCGTCGACAACGACGGCCGCCGCTTCCTGACCGTCTACTCGTCGCCCAGGTTCGTTCCGCAGAACGCCGAATCGGTGATGCAGACCCAAGGCCGCGACCTGGCCCCAGCCCTGGCCGGGGTCACGCTGATCGTCAACCCCGGCGGCGGTTTCGGCATCGAACTCCCCGGCGACGACCTCGTCCGCGCAGCCCAGCCATCGTGAATGCTCACGCCCCAAGGTGGGCCTGGAAGAAGACGGCGAGCCGGGTGATGGCCGGGGCGACGTACTCGGGCCTGTCGTAGAGGTCGACATGGGTGGCGCCGTCGATCCAGTGCAGCTCCTTGGGACCGGTGGCACGTTGGAACGCTTCAACGCTCATCCATGAGGTCACCGCCGCGCGCCCGGTGATCATCAGCAGTGGTCGCGGGGCGATCATGTCAATGGCCTGGAAGGCGTCGTAGGTGGCGATGCGGTCGACGCTCATCCACGGCATTGCCTTGGTGGACCGGGGATGCTGGGCGCGCGGTGTGCAGTAATACTCCCAGCCTTCATAAACGTGCTGGCCGTGCTGGTGCGCCAGCTCCGCGGTCTCCGGGAACAGGGCGAAGGTCTGGTTATCGTCGGCCGTGCGAGCTGCGGCGGCCATGTCGAGCATCGCCTGGAAGACGGCCGGATCCTGGGTACCGTCGGCGCCCAGGCGGAACTGGCGGGCGATGTCGGCCGCGCTGACCGTGCCGAGGGCCTTGATCCGGTGGTCGGTCGCGGTCGCGGTGAGGCCGTACCCGCCGGACGCACAGATGCCCAGCATGCCGATCCGGGCGGGATCGACCTCGGGCCGCGTGGTCAGGAACGTGACCGCGGCCTTGAGGTCCTCTACCCGCTGCGCCGGGTCCTCCAGGCCACGCGGCTCGCCCGCACTCTCGCCCTGGTAGGCGGCATCGAACGCGAGTGCGACAAAACCCTGATCTGCCAGGTTTTTCGCGTACAGGCCAGCGGATTGTTCCTTCACCGCACTGCCCGGATGGCCAACGACGATCGCCGGCCTTGGTGTCTCACTGTCCGGGAGGTACAAGTGCCCGGCCAGCTTCAGGCCGGAGCTGGGAAAGGTGACGTCTGTCCTCATTGGTCGGAACTCCTGGGGTCCGGGTGGCCGTTTTGTGCCACGAACCCAGGTTCCTACGGCCAGACCGAGGCAACCAGGGACAGACTTGCCTATGCGGGGTAGTACCAGGCTAGGGAATTCCCGGTCGCGGGCGGGGCACTATCGAATCCACATCGGGCGACCACATGGGAGGTGCGGGCAGTGCGGATTCTTCGTGCGGTGGTGAGGGTGTTCAGGACTGTCGGCTGGGCGTTGAGCCCGTCGGCCTGCCCAGTGGAACCCGCCGGGCTTGTGCCGCCACCAGCTGTGCCACCGGCCCCGCCAACCCCACCGGAGCGGGTTCCTTGTCCGCCCGGGGTGGATCCGCTGACGATCCCGTTGACGGACCGTGAGCGTGTGGCGTTCCAGCACCTGGTCGGCCTGGACCTGTGAACCGGGATGACCCCGCCTTGCGAGCAGGGCCATCCCTTGCGGTTCACCGTGGCGCGTAACCGTTTGGCTGCGCGGTGAACGTGCCGCGGCCGTGCGTTCGGCTGCGGAGCCGGTCCGCGTAGCCGAAAAGCTCGGCCAGCGGCACAGTGGCGGTGACCGTCACCGTGCTGCCGCGAGTGACCGACGCCGTGACGCGGCCACGACGCATGGCCAGATCGCCGAGCACCCCGCCGACCGCGTCCTCGCCGACCGCGACGGCCACTTCGGACACTGGCTCCAGCAGAGCCATCACGCTGGCACGTAAGGCCTCCCGGAGACCGAGCTTGCCCGCCGTGCGGAAGGCCAGCTCCGAGGAGTCCTTCGGGTGGGTCGCGCCATCCGTCAGGACGACCCGCACACCCGTCACCGGGTAACCGCCGAGCGGGCCTTCAGACAGGGCATCCCGGCACCCTGCCTCCACGGCACGGATGTACTCGCGCGGCACCCGTCCGCCGACCACGGCCGACTCGAACTCGAAGTCCTTGCCGTCCAACGGTTCGACGTCGAGGACCACGTGCGCGAACTGGCCCGCGCCGCCGTCCTGCTTGACGTGCCGGTAAACGAGCCCGGACACGCCCTGGGCGACGGTCTCCCGGTAGGCCACTTTCGGCCTGCCGACCGCGATCTCGAGGCCCCGGCTGCGCCGGATCTTCTCCACCGAGACCTCCAGGTGCAGCTCACCCATGCCGGACAACAGGGTCTGACCGGTCTGCGGGTCGGTCCGCAGCCGCAGCGACGGATCCTCCTCGACCAGTTGCGCCAGCGCCATCGCCACCCGTTCGGTGTCGACGGTCCGGCGTGCCTCGACCGCCACCGAGACGACCGGATCGGCGATCGGCGCCGGTTCCAGCAGCACCGGATCCGTTGGCGCGCAAAGGCTGGCTCCGACCCGGGCGGCCTTCGGCCCGACCAGCGCGACGATGTCGCCGGCCGTGGCCTGGTCGAGTTCGGTGTGCCGGTCCGCCTGCACCCGCAGGATGCGGGCGACCCGTTCGGTCCGTCCAGCGCCGACATCGAGCACCACCGCTCCCTTCTGCAGCGTTCCCGAGTACACGCGGACGAACGTCAGCCGACCGGTGGCCGTGGCGACCACCTTGAACACCAGCGAGGCGAACGCCGCCGGATCCTCCTGTGGCGACGGCAAATACGCCACAACAGCGTCCAGCAACGGCTCGATCCCACGGTTGCGGTAGGCCGAACCGCACAGCACAACCAGACCCTCACCACTCTGAGTCAGGTGGCGCAGCGCGGCCGCCAAGGTCTCGGCCGAGACCGTCGACTTTGCACAGAACTCCTCCAGCGCGGCCGGATGTCGTTCCGCCACAGCCTCTTCCAGCAGCCGCCGGCGCCGGTTCGCCTCCGGCACCAGTGCTTCCGGGATCGGCTCGTCGGACAGCGTGTCGCCAACCCAGACGAGGGCACGCATGCGCAGCAGGTCGACCACACCGGTGAACTCGTCCTCCCGGCCGATCGGCAGGTGCACGACGAGCGGCAACGGGTGCAACCGCTTGCGGATCGACGCCACGGCAGCATCAAGGTCGGCGCCCGCGCGGTCCATCTTGTTGATGAACGCGATCCGCGGCACGCCATGCCGATCCGCCTGCCGCCACACCGATTCGCTCTGCGGCTCAACGCCCGCGACGGCGTCGAACACCGCGACCGCGCCGTCGAGCACCCGCAGCGAACGCTCGACCTCGTCGGCGAAGTCGACGTGCCCTGGGGTGTCGATCAGGTTGATCCGGGTGCCGTTCCAGGCACAGGTCACCGCCGCGGCGAAGATGGTGATGCCGCGGTCGCGTTCCTGGGAGTCGAAGTCGGTGACGGTCGTGCCGTCGTGGACCTCGCCGCGTTTGTGGGTCGTCCCGGTCGCATAGAGGATCCGTTCGGTGAGGGTGGTCTTGCCCGCGTCGACGTGGGCGAGGATGCCCAGGTTGCGGACGTCGGCGAGGCTTTGCAAGGTACGCACGGCAGATGGCCCTTCCGGGGTGGTCCAACATGTCGGCGCGATTGACGGCGCGAACCGGCGCAACGGGGAAAGCCGTTGCTCAGAACAGGTTCGTCACCGGGTCCAGTGGCGGCCGCGCAGCCGGCACCGGGCCGCCGGAGAGATCAGGATCACCTCGGAACGCGACCGGAGGACGGCATCGTGACTGCGCACGGCCGGCCTCCCTCACTCGTCGTGGCGCGCTGCGACATCAGGGCAAGCGCGGCTTCGGGAGCACTGTAGCGGCTCCCGAGTGGACGGTGAAGCGAATTACCGACCGGCGGCCTTGGCCGTGCCGCGCACTCCGGTCGGTGACGTCCACGCTGTCGGTCAGTTTCATTCGAGCCTGCTGGTTCGGCAATTCCTGAACAAGCGAAGATCTATTTAAAGGAAACGGATCTCGGTGGTTGACCGATGGGTAAGGTGCGTGGCGGGAATTGACGCGTTCGGGAATTGACCGGAGGGTGCATCCGTGCTCGACGTGCGTAATCATCAGGGCAAGTTCGGTGCCGACTACATCAGGGTGCTGGCGTCCGCGGCCGGGTTGGTCTGGTCGGCGGACGATGTCGATCTCGATGGCGTGGATCTGTGCATCAAGCAGCCCGGACGCACGCCGGTGGGGTTCTCGCCGCGGATCGAGGTCCAGGTGAAAACGGTCTCCACGCTCGAGGTGCGGAAAGGGCTGGTCAACTTCGATGGCCTGGATCTCGTCCAGTTCGGCAAACTGGCCGGGCCGCAATTCCTGGTGCCTCGGTATCTGTTCATTGTGCATGTCCCGCGCGAGATCACGCAGTTCGCGGATCTGAGCACGTCAGGGCTGCTGCTGCGGCACATCGGCTACTACATTTCGCTGCGCGATCGCCCACCGGTGCCCGACCCGGATCGCGCCAAGCACGTCCGGGTCAAGATCCCGGTGAGCAACGTCCTGACGGTGGCGAGCCTGCGCGCCCTGGTGACCGGGGATGCCATCGCCGTGGCGTCATGAACGAGCCGGTGCGGGTCGGGGACGTGCTCGACTACCTGCGCGCGCATGGCTGGGCGATGACCGGCCGCTGGCGCAGCGCGACCGTGTGGAGCCTGCGGGAGTTCGACGTGCTCGTACCGCCGAGCGACACCATGGCCGACACGGCGGGACGGCTGCGTGAGCTGGTGCGATGCGTCGCGAACGCCGAAGGGCGGACACCCCGTGCGGTCGGCCGGGACATCGCCTCGCCGGCGGTCGACGTCGTCTCCTACCGCGCGCACGGCTTCGCCGAATCGGTAACGCTGCCAATGGGATTCCGGTCATTGCGAGCTGCGCGTGACCTCGTCGCGACCTGCGCACGCGAAGAAGCGGCAGCTGGCTCGGCTGGTGCGTTGCTGGACAGAACCCTGCTGTCGCTGAGTGAAGAGGTGTTCGGCGTCGACATCTCCCTCCCGTACGAGGATTTGGGCCGACGGACGGCTCTGCACGTTCTGCACAGCTCAAGGGCGGCGCTCGACGGAGCATTCGAGGACGTCTCCGCGGAAGTGTGCATCGCCTTGTCCGACCTGGCCGGGGCGGACCGGCTGGCGTCGTTCGAGCTGGGGTTCCGGTGGTCCAGGCGGGCACCCCTGGCCGACGAGTCGGTGACTTTCCCGCGCGGCGCGGGGGAACGC
>CBIMJO010000051.1:0-16086 GCA_966244135.1 uncultured Actinocrispum sp.
GACGGCCCGCACCTGCTGAGGAGCCGGTGCGGGCCGCGATTGCCGCCGCGCTCGGCGCCGAGTGAGTTACTGGGTGCCGTAGACCTGCATCTCGTACAGCGAGTAGCCGTACGAGGTGCCGCGGGCGGTGCCGTTCATCCGGACATAGCGGCCGGTGCCGTTGAGCCCGGTGAGGTCGTCCGTGCCGCCGTTGCCGGTCGCGGTCGAGTAGATCGTCGTCCAGGCATTGCCGTCCGGCGAGGTCTGGATCGTGTAGGACTTGCCGTAAGCGGCTTCCCAAGTCAGCTTGACGTGGGTGACGGTCGTCGTGGCGCCGAGGTCGACCCGGACCCACTGCGGGTCCGCGCCTTCCTTGCTGGCCCACCGGGATCCGGTCAGGTCGCCGTCGAACGCCTTACCCGCGGCGTAGGTCGACGACTCCGTTGAGGACGCGGTCGCGGGCTTGCCCTGCGAGAGCAGCGTGGGTTCACCCGGTCCGGGGCCACCGCTGCCGACCGTCAGCGTGTAGGTGGCCGTGTGCGACTTGCCGCCCGATGTGCCGGTGATCGTGATCGGGTAGGTGCCCTCAGGTGCGTCCGCCGTGGTCGCGACCTTGAAGGTGGACTGGCCGCCCGCGGTCACGGTGGCCGGCGTGAAAGTGACCGTGGCGCCGGGAGGCACGTTGGACGCGTCCAACGCGATTTCACCCGATCCTGTGGTCGCGACGGTGGCCGAGGCCGATCCGCCGCCGTTGATCGACCCGTTCGAGGGATTCA
Source organism: uncultured Actinocrispum sp. (assembly GCA_966244135.1). Lineage (GTDB taxonomy): Bacteria > Actinomycetota > Actinomycetes > Mycobacteriales > Pseudonocardiaceae > Kibdelosporangium. The sequence goes on from CBIMJO010000051.1 coordinate 756, forward strand.
CCGCGACCGAGAAGTCGTTGGTACCGCCCGAAGGTGTGAACTGCCACTGGCTCGCCGTCCCCGAGCAACTGCCCGCGGTGACCAAGCCGCTGGCCGCCCGGAAACACTTCTTGCCGGTCTGTATGTCCGAGATGGTCAGGCTCGGGTTGACCGACCACTGCTGGTTCGGCCCGGCGGTGCAGTTCTGCAGCACGATCTTGCTGCTCGACATGCCCAGGCACTGCTTGTTGATCTCGAAGAACGCGCCGTGGAACTTGAACTGCTGCGCGGCCGCACCGGAGCACGCGGCCAGCTTCATCTGCGTCCCGGAGCTGGAGCTGTTGTTCGGGTCCTCCATGCACTGCCCGGTTGAGACGTTCTTGTACGACCCGAACGTGGTGTTCGGCTGCGCGCCGCCGTAGCACGCACCGGTGCTCGTGTTGAAGATCGGCGTGGAATCGTACGGCTCGTCGGACGGCGGGTCGACGACCACGGACTCCATAACCGGTGTGCTGTCGGCGTTGTAGTGCGTCAGCGCGTCCTCGCAGTCGATGGCGGCCATGGCGTCACCACCCTTGCCGCCGAGCCAGAGGTCGATGTGCCGCAGACCGGGGCCGCCGTTGGGGCCGTGACCGCTCCAGTCCTCACCGCACTCCTGGCACGAGTCCTCCATGATGAAGTACTTGCGCACCCGGGGAACCCACACCTTCGTGCCCGCCTTGAGCTCCGAGGTGGAGGTGGCGAACGTGATGGGGTCGGCGAACGTGCCCTTGCCCCCGGCGGTGTCGTGGATCTGCGGGTAGGAGATGTCACCCCCGGGCGGGGTGTTGTCCCACCACCCATAGAAGGTGAGGAACATGGGGTAGGTGGTGGCCGCGCTAGCAGACCCGGCACCGGAGAAAACGGACATCAGAACAAGAAAGACCACAGTGCACAACGCACGCCGTCTCATGAGATGCCTCCGCATAACCAGTAAGAACATCCAGCGGCGGCTCCCCTAAGCCTCCCGCCCACCCCCACACCGAGTCAACCTTCGTTAGGAAACTTTTTTAACAAACCCACCCCGTTCCCCGCACCTCACCGCTTACCCAACCCAGCCAAACACCCACCTCTCCCAGCCATCACCCGGACCGCCCCACCCCGTTCCAACCAACGCCACGCGCATGGGGTACCAATCACCCGTACCAAACCATCCCCCGACCGCACTCCCCGTTCCAACCACGCGCCGCGTGGGCTCCAATCACCGCACACAACCACCCCACCCGCACTGCCCGCCTTCACTCCCCATCCCTCACTCTCTATCCCACTGCGCATCCCTCACTGCCCCATCCCTCACTGCCCCCGGTGAGCCGCCCGCCCACCACCATCCCCTCACCCACGCCCGCCGATCACCGGAGCACATTCACGCCAGCCCAACCGCCCACCGCACAACCGGGTCCACACCACAAGACCCCGCGCCTCTTGCCGCGTACCAACGCCGCAGAAGAACCGCTCCCAGTTCAGATCCAGCCCGAGCCTCCCTCCCACGCCCACAACGGCGCAGACAATCCGGCCCTACCTCGCTCGCCCCAGGACAAGCACTCAACGCCCAGTCAGTCCCAAAGCCTCACCAGCCCGCATACTCAGGACCGTTACCAACCCGCGTCCTGCGATGCGAAGCCATACCGCCACAAGCAATGCGTTCCCCGCCTGGCTCGCGCCAAGCACAACATCCGGCCGACCCGACAACCGTCCGAGCCCAACCCCGAGCTTTGTCGACTGGCGATCGTCCGGGGCAGCGCGATCAACCAGGACGGCACCTCGGCCGCGCCGATGTCGTCCCGTTCCCCAACCGGCGTCTGCCCGGAGGTGTGGTCTGCCGGTGAAATCCCTGTGGTGTGTCGGTCCGGCCCGGGGCACCCCTGTCCCGGATGGACTGTCGCCCTCGTGAGCACTCCCCTGGGATGCTCACGAGGGTTGTCATCTCACGCTGCCTCCAGCAGTGCCTCTCCGCTGGGTGTCAATCTGGCCGCGCCGTCGATGGCGGCGATGAGGCCGGCTTGGGTCAGGCGCAGGCCGGTGAACTGGTCGCAGCACCCCAGGCCGTCGACGCGCAGGCACTCACCGGAGAGTTCACAACGGCCCGCGGCGACGGCTCGCAGGACGGCTCGGTCTCGGTAGCTGATGATCGTGGTGGTCATGGTGGCTCTCCTTCCCCTGAGGGTGGTTCGGTGAGCGGCCCGCTGTGGACTGCTCTCATCTACACGTCGAACCACACCGCCTCGGATCGACATCCTTCTGACGTAATAGAGGCGGGAAAGTATCCACCGAATACGAAATTCACCCAACGGGGTCAAACGGCTACTCAGCGTCCGCCCGGCGCGTCGCGGACATGATCGAAAAGCCATTCCTCTGCCTCGGGATATACGCCGGAAGCCGCCCACGGTCGGCCGGTGACGTCGAGCACCAGCAGCTGGTCACCGCGGTCCAATTGGGATGCGAGAATGTCGCGGACCTCGTCGAGGTGATAGCCCGTGGACACCAGCCAGACGTTCTCCGCCGGATGCCACCACCGCCCGAGCGACGTGATCATCCGGGCCAGACCCGCGCCAGGGCTGTGCACCCCCACGCGGGTCACCGAATAACAGATCAGCAGGGTGCACACTGAAACAATCATTCCGTACCGGTACGCCGGAAGTCGCCACCCACATGGAGCAGAACGGGGAGTGAAACCCCGGCCAGATGGGTATTCCTGGGTCACGACGACTTGGAGGCAGCATGTTAGCCGTGATCGGTGCAGTCCTATTCGCGCTCGCCCTGATCCTTGATCTCGCAGGCGCGTCCCTCGGTTCGACCATCACCTCGGGCACGGTTGTCACCGCTGGTTTGCTGTGCCTCGCACTGCACATGGCCGGTATCGGCAGCAAGGCCCGGGCCGGGAACTGGAGCCTGCGGCGCCGTTGACCGACCCGCGAAAGTGGCGCTTCCCTTGCGGGGCGCCACTTTCGCTCGTCAGACGGCAGGTGTCAGCACCCGCCGCAGTTGTAGAACGTGACGTCCCAGTGGTTCGACTCGTCGAAGTAGATGTTGCCGGCGCCGGACTGCCACTTGCCGCCGCCGATCGATGTGAAGTTGTTGTGGATGTAGTTGGTCAGGCAGGTGGACTTGCTGAAGTCGAGCTTGTAGCCGTTCCAGTGGCTGTAGGTGCCGCTGGCGTGGCCGGTCTCGGTTCCCCCGGTGACGTTGAGAGCGCATCCGCTGGCGCGCTTGAGAGTTTCCGCGCCCTGGATGGTGGTGAGGTTGACCTGTTCGAACGACGTGCAGGTCGAGTTGTTGCGGTCGCTGCAGCCACCACTCGACGACCAGGTGATGCCTGCCGCGCGTAACCGTGCGGTGGCCTGGGCATGGGTCAGTTTGGTGACCTGGATGGTCACCGTTCCCGCAGCAGCGTTGGCGACCGGGTCGTTCTCCGGGCCGGCGGCCGAGGCCTGCGCGGTGGCGCCGGCAACGAAAAGACCAACCGCGGCCGCCGCTGTCGCGATCAGGCCACGGACCAGGAAATGCCGCATTCGATCTTGTTCCTCTCGTGAGGGCCGGCCGGAACAGGCCCGGGTCACGGGCCTGGACATGATCTTCAAGGTGCCTGCAGGGTCGAACCGGATGCAGCGTAATAGTTATTGACTGGATATCACAGAGCGTTGGGACAAATTTTCGTCGACGGAGCAGCTGCGCCGGGCCCGATACTCACGGAACGCCAAAGCCAAGGCCACGCCCATGATCACCACCGCGACTCCGATGGCTACCGCGAACCCGGCCTGGAACCACCCACCGGCCGCGCCGGTCCCGGTGTGGAATGCGGCGACCAGCACCGCAGCACCCACTGCGGTCCCGACCCGTTGCCCGGTCTGCAACGCGCCGCCCGCCGCGCCGGCCATCTGGTTCGGCACGTTCTCCAGCGTCAGCGTCACGTTCGGCGAGATCACCGCACCGCCACCGATCCCGGCCACCAGCAACGGAACCGCCATCCACAGCCCCGCCTGGTCGCCCGGCGCCACCAACGCGGCGACCCCGGTCAGGGCGAAGCCGAAGATCGTCAGGCTCAGCGCGAGCACGGTCAACCGGCGCCCCCATCGGGACACCAGCCGTCCGGCGATCGCCGACGACATCGCGGACCCCAACGCGAACGAAGTGACCGCCAGACCCGACTGCAGCGCGGTGTAGTGCAGCCCGTTCTGGAAGAACATCGCCAGGACAACGAAGAGCCCGGCGAAGCCGCAGAAGTACACCATGCCGATGGCCGCCCCGGAGGCGAACCCCGCGGTGCTGGTGAACAGCCGCACGTCCAGCAGCGGCTCCCGTCCTTGCCGGACAGTCCTGTGTTCCCAACGGATGAACAGGTAGCCGAGGACGACCGCGACCGGCAGCAGCCACCACCAGTTCGCGAACTTCCCGCTCTCGAACTGCACGATGGGGAACAGGACGCTGACCACAGCGAGCCCGAGCAGCACGGCGCCTACGAAGTCGATCTCCGTACGGATCCGGATCTTGCGTGGCTCCTCCCGCGGCAGCAGCCGCGCGGCGAAGATCAACGCGACGATGCCGATGGGCACGTTCACGTAGAACACCCACCGCCAGCCGGTCTCCGCGCCGAACCCCGCGATGATCAGCCCGCCGAGCACCGGCCCGACCGCGGTCGAGATCCCGATGGTCGCGCCGAACAGGCCGAACGCGCGGCCCCGTTCCGCTCCGTGGAACAGGTTCTGGATCAGCCCGGAGCTCTGCGGCGTGAGCAGCCCCGCCGAGGCACCCTGCAGCAACCGCGCTGTCACCAGCAGGGCCATGGTCGGCGCCGCGCCGGCGAGCGCACTCGTGAGCACGAATCCGGCCAGCGCCATCATGAAGATCCGGCGCCGCCCGAGCGCGTCACCCAGCCGACCACCAGCGACCAGCGTGAGCCCGAAAGCGAGGGCATACCCCGACACCACCCACTGCACCGCCCCGGCCGACGCACCCAGCCCGGTCTGGATGGACGGCAGCGCGACGTTGACAATGCTGACGTCGAGCAGGCTCATGAAGCCGGCGCCGAGCGTGACAGCCAGTGCCTTCCATCGCCGTGGATCCGGCTCGTTCCCTGTGGTCACCCACCCATACTGAGCCCTGTACTGCCTTCCCGCACAAGAGGTTTCATCAGCTAACTGATGGGCGGCCCCGTTTCTGTCCACCGGCCATGACTCAGCTCACCGTCTTTCCGTTGATCTTGACGTTCGTGTACGCGGGCTTGTCGGCGTTCTTGATCTTCGGCGTCGCCGTCCCGATCTTGGTGAAGGTGCTGTTGGACAGGCTGACCCCGGTGATCTTGGAGGCACTCAGCCCGTCCAGGCTTAACGCGTAGCTGGCCCCCTCCACGGTCATGGCCTCGACGGTGATGTTGCGGACGGCCGGGTTCACGATCGGCCCGAAGCCCGGCCCGGTCAGGCTGTAGTTCAGCGTCACGTTGATCGCCTCGCGCTGCACGCTCGACGCGGTGATCCGGCGGGCGTGCACGCCGTCGACCGTGCCGCCACGTCGCTTGTTGGTCTTGATGTAGAGCACATGGAAGGCGCTGTAGGAGGATCCCTTCTTGATGGTGCAGTCCTGGAAGAAGACGTTCCGCACGCCGCCGGACATCTCGCTGCCCACCGTGAGCGCGCCCCAGCGCCCAAGGTGCGTGCAGTTGTCGATGACGATGTTCTCGCTGGGCACGCCGACCCGCCTGCCGTCGGTGTCGCGGCCGGACTTCACAGCCACGCCGTCATCGCCCGTGTCGAACTGGCATCCGGTGATGTGCACGTCCGAACTCGACTCCGGGTCGCACCCGTCGACCATGCCGCCCCGGCTGTACACCTTCACCTTGCGCACGGTGACGTTGCGGGACAGCACCGGGTGGATGGTCCACATCGCGGGGTTGCGGATGTCCAGGTCGGACACGAGCACGTCGCGGCAGTCGTAGAACTGGATCATGTTCGGCTTGAGGAAGTGCCCCTGGCCGAACGTCCGGCCGGCCACCGGGACGTTGTCGACCGCCATCTGCTGCAGCCGCTCCCAGTCCGGTTCCCGTTTGTCGTCGTAGTCGAACCACGGGCCGGACGGTCCCTGCCCGTCCAGGGTGCCGGCGCCGGTGATCGCCACGTTCTGCTGGCCACGGGCGTAGATGAACGGCGAGAAGTTCATGCACTCGATGCCCTGCCAGCGGGTGTAGGTCAGTGGGTAGTCCTTGGGGTCGGTGCTGAACTTCACCGTCGCGCCCTTGGCGACCTCCAGGTTCACGTTCGACAGCAGCGTGACGGCCCCGGTCAGGAAGCTGCCCGCAGGCACGAGCACTCGGCCGCCACCCGCCTTGTTGCACGCCTCGATGGCCTTGCGGAAAGCCTCGGTGTTCTTCGTCTTGCCGTCGCCCTTCGCGCCGTAGGCGGTCACATCGAACGTCGCCGCCGGGAACTCGGGCGGGATGATCCTGGCCAGGATGACCGGCACCTGGTCCCAGGGCGACGCGGCTGCGGCGTCCGCCTCGCCGAACAAGGCTCCCGGAGCCAGGGCACCGGCCGCCACCAGGCCGGACGACTTCAGGAAGGCACGTCGGGAACGATCATTCGCCATGGTCACGCGGTCCCTTCGGATCCGTGGCGGCGGATGAAAACGTTTACAGAGCAGGTCTACCCGGGAATGCCCGCCATCGTCAAGGAAGGGTCCGCCGACATGGCGCGGCACGGCGTACCCCCAGACCGCCGCACCGCGGTCTGAGTACACACGCCGATAGGCGAGGTCGTCCAGTGTTCCCATCCCATCCTCCGATGATTGACCCGTGTGGGCGAAGCATGCACAAACAGACAAAAATGAATCACTGACAGTCGTCACGCGCCTCCAACGCCAAGACCCACAACACGTGCTCGAGATGCAGCGCCGCCCCTCGATCACACGGATCCGGCCCAGCGCCTCGTCATGTCGCCACCGAACGAGGCCACCCCGATACCGATCGCCATGGCGCCGCGGACCGCGCGCTGACGGATGCCGTAGACCCATGAGGCACTCTGCGATCCATCTCGGGATCAGCCAGATCGAGCGCGGGCGCACACCACCAGCCCTCGCAGCCGCTCGCCGTCCGGACCTCTCAACATCCACACCACCACATGCCGATGCCAGTCCAGGATGGACGGCAGACCTTCCTTGTACTCGCCGATGGGCGGCACGCTTCTTGTCATGCTCCGCACGCTAGCGACGGGCACCGACAGTTTCGGGCCGCGCGACCGTCGGCCACCATCGCATCGACCCGAAAACCTTTGTGTCGCAACGCGAAAATTTCTTGGAACAGATTTCTCACGCACTCGCAGTGACACGCCCGCGACAACCAGCGGACACGGTCGCCAAAGAAGCCGTGCGGCAATCTTGTTGCCGCACAGCGCCTCGCGATCCGATCACTAGGAATTCCATTGCGGCGCAAGAGAAAGAACAGACCACCCGATAGAGTGACAGCAATCGAACAGGCGTGCGGATAACCTGAAGGCATGCACCGGCCGACCCGATGGCTACCGCAGCGGAATCCACGCCTGCTGAGCCAGCTTGCCCAGTTCGTTCACCATCACGCCCGCGTCCGACACCGTCCACAAGTCCTCGCCGATCACCAGCGACCGCCTGATCATGCCGTTCGGGTGCGCGACGCGCCCGACCTCGCTGAGGCCGCCACCGTCCGACCGCAACACCAAGGCATAGGTCAGCTGCTGGTACTGCGGCTTGGCGCCGGCCGAGGGAGAGCCGGTCACCGGAATCACCACGAGGTTGCGCGCGGGCCAATACAAGAAGGCGTGCGGGTCGTACTCCACTTCGGACGATCCGCCCTCGATCTGGTACTGCGCGGTGCGGTTCGGCGCCGCAGCGTTGCCCACGTCGAACAGCGAGACCTGGGCGCCCAGCCGTCGCCCCTGCGTGCTGGCCTCCTGCCCGACGCCGAGGCTCTTGTTGTCGCCGACCGGATGCAGGTAGGCCGAGTAGCCGGTGATCTTCAGCTCGCCGACCACACGCGGCCGTGCGGGCTGGGACAGGTCCACTGTGTACAGCGGGTCCATCTGCCGGAAGGTGACGACGTACCCGACCGCGCCGAAGAACCGGACCGCGTAGATCCGCTCTCCCTTGCCGAGCCCGTCCACCTTGCCGACCTGCGCGAGCCCGTTCTCCTTGCGTTGCAGCACAGTGATCATGCTCTGCGACTGCCGCGCACCCGATCCCTCGGTCACCGGGCCGAACTGCCCGGTCGTCGTGGCGACCCGGAGATACCCGTTGTACTCCGAAAGGGAGTACTGGTTCAGCAAGGTCCCGTCGACCTCGCCCGAACCGGCGTACTTCGGCGGCCCGGACGCGGCGATGTCGAAGCGGTGGATCTGCGTCTTCTCCGCCGGCGGCGCGGGCGGAGCAGGAGTCGGCGACGTGTCGGCGATGCCTTCGTTGAACCGCAAGGGAACGTAGCGGTTACGGCGGTCATCGGCGACGTACAGGCTCGTGCCGGTCCCGTACACGGTGTCGCCGTCGGCGGCGATCGTGACCGGGTCACCGGTGCCGAGCGTCCGGTTCAGGTCGATGGTGAGCACGGTCAGCATGCCGGTCCCGGAGTAGGCGACGGGGTGGCTGACCCGGTCGCAGTCCACCAGCCTGCCTTCGGAATGCGTCCCTTCGCTGTCGAGCTGGTAGCGCGGCAACCAGTCCTCGATCGTCGATCGCTGCGCGATCTCCCGGTTCTCCTTCAGAGAGGAGTTGTAGTTCCGTGTCTGGTCGGGATAGACGAACCTCAGCTGCGGCTGGGATCGGACCACAACCCTGGCCACCGCACCGACCTGGCGGGCGTCGATGTACGCCCCGTCAACGGAAAGCGTGCCCACCGTCTTGGGGGTACCGGCGAGGTCGACGAGAACGAGGGTCGACCCCATACCGCCGGACAGCGGCGGCGCGGGCTTGCCACGTGGCATGGGCATGTCGTAGACGACCGCGTTCCGGTTGGCCACCAGCAAGGCACGGTCGCCGGAAAGAAGCATTTCGGATACAGCGATGTCCGGGAGTTCAAGAGTGCCGGTTACCTTGCGAGAGGTCACATCGATCACGGTGAGCCGGCCGTCGGCGACGGATACCAGGCGGTTGCCATCGGTCTTGACGATGTCGGGCTCGTCGACTCCGGCCTCATGTGTGTTCGTGGTGGAGTGACCTGGCGTGGAGGCCGCGGAGCCGGCGCTTTCCTGTTGCTGCGCGGATTTCTGGGAGTCGCGCGGGGCAGCGGGCGCCTGAACGGATCCCGCGATGTCCGGTATGGCAGCGACATCACCGCCGGTGGCGGACAACGCCCGCCCGGAACCACCGAACCCGAAGGGACCAATGTACGGCAACGCGGCCCCCCGCAAGCCGTTGAGCGCCTTCTCGCAGGAGTCGAATGCCACCAGCCGGACACCGGCCGCTGGTGAGTCAGTCACCACATCCTGCTGAGCGGTGACCGCGTTTTCTGGTGCGGCCGAGGCAATGCCACCGATGACTACCGCGACCGCCACACCTCCGACGATCGTGCGCCAGTCAACTCTCGGTAACCCAGCTCTCGGTGCCATATACACAAGACGGTGACAGCGACAGAATCCGTTGCTGCCGACTTAGATAACGGTTAGATTGCGGCGCGTGATCTTCAGTGGCGACAGACCCGGCATCTGGCACTCCTCTGATCACCTACTGTCACCCAGTCCACCACCGTCCGCCACCGAACCTGTCGATCTTGACGAGGCCGAAGAGTTCCTTCGTCTGTTCCACGGCGAGAACCCGACAGCCGGGGATGTGGAACGGCGGCTGGCGTGGGTGCGCACCGAGATCGGGCTTACCGGTACGTACCAGCACACGACAGCGGAACTGACGTTCGGTGCGCGGGTGGCGTGGCGCAACAGCGCGCGGTGCATCGGCCGGTTGTATTGGCGCAGCTTGCGGGTTCGCGACCTGCGCGCTGTACGTACGGCCGACGACATCGCTGAGCAATGCGCACAGCACCTGCGGCAGGCGTGGAACGGAGGCAAACTCCGGCCGTTGATGTCGGTCTTCGCACCGGAGGCGCCCGGCAGCCCGGCGCCGAGGATCTGGAACGAGCAGCTCATCCGGTACGCCGGATATCCTCAAGAAGACGGAGGTGTGCTGGGCGACCCCCGCTACCTGGCCTTCACCGACTCGGTGGCCGAACTCGGTTGGCAGCCGAGCGAACCCCGCAGCGCGTTCGACGTGTTGCCGTTGGTGGTGGAGACAGCAGCGGAAGGTCCCTGCCTGTACCAATTACCTGACGATGCCGTGCACGAAGTGCCCATCACGCACCCAGAACTGCCATGGCTGGCCGAGCTCGGGTTGCGGTGGCACGCGGTCCCGGCGATCAGCAATATGCGCATGTCCATCGGCGGTGTCTCGTACCCCGCGGCGCCGTTCAACGGCTGGTACATGGGAACCGAGATCGGTGCACGCAACCTCGCGGACACCGAGCGGTACAACCTGTTGCCGGAGTTGGCGCGCCGGTTGGGGCTCGACACGAGCAGCGAGACCACCCTGTGGCGAGACAGGGCGATGGTCGAACTCAACCGCGCGGTCCTGCACTCGTTCGCCGCCGCTGATGTCACCATCACCGACCACCACACCGAGTCCGACCGCTTCATCCGGCACCTGGAGAAGGAGCAACGCGCCGGCCGGTCCTGCCCCGCCGACTGGAGCTGGATCGTCCCACCCATGACCTCGTCCCAGACCCCTGTCTTCCACCGCTACTACGACACCGACCACCTCCGCCCCGAGTTCCTCCTCGACCCCATCTCAGCCCACCGCGGCACCCACGGCGCCCCGCCACACCACCCACCCCCCGACTCCGCGACCACCACCCCACCGCAGGCCTGCATGTGGTCCTACCTCAGCCTCCCCACCACTTAGCCCACCCACACACAAGGGAGACCCCGACCTCAACCCGATCCCGACACCCGTCCAAGCCCGCCACGTCCAGCGTTGGCCTCGCCCCACCGGCCCGAACCTAGGACAGCCCAGTCCGGTGGGGCTAAGAGCGCGAGCAGGGCGGTGATACGCCGCGAACTGCCCCCTGCGGCGTCGGCACACGCACTGGCCGCCGTGCGACCGACAACGGCACCCACGTGAACGGCACCGCCAACGACAGAGCCGACACGGCTGGCGGCTGGCGGCTGGCGGCTGGCGGAATGCTAGACGGCGAACAGGTTGTTAGGAGCCGAATGAGCTGGACGCGCTGTTTTCTTGGCAGGACGAGGTGCGCGGCAGAGTGACCGTGCGAGGCCAGTTGTGGCCGGATCCGAGCTGCCGGTCCGCAGGCCGTCGCTAGGGACGAACACCGGCTTCCCCTTGCGCGGCGACGGTAAGGATATGCACGAGCTACACCCAGGTAACCCGCGCGGGCGCTGACACCGCACGACCGTAGAACGGCAACGGCAACTGCTCTACGGTGCGGGCTGTTAGACCCGCAGATGTGTGGGAGTGGCAGTGGACTTTCGATATGCCTTCACTCAGGCCGCGAACCGACATGGCCACCGGATTGTGGACCAGGGCGTGGATCGCGGTGTCGGGGTGAGCTATTGGCACGGGCATTGCTTGCGGCGGCGGCAGAATTCACTGGCGTTCAGCAGAACCTGCGGGGCGGACGCACAGGCGACCGGCTCAACCTGACCACCAGGCTGTGACAGCGGGGGCAGCCGAAGCGACGGCGATCGGTCTCCGTCGGTTTGGTGATGCGATTGGTTGGATGCTCGGTGGGTTGGATGCCCAGTGGGTTTGGTGGTGCGGTTGGTTGGGGTGTTCGGGGTGACGAGTGTTCGGCGTGGTTGGGAGTTCGATAGAGGTTCGGTGGGATGGGTTCGGCGTGGTGGGGGTGGATTCAGCGTGGTTGGGGGTTTGGCGGGTGAGGTTCGGTGGGGTTGGGGTTCGGGTGTGGGGTTCGGTGAACGCAGCGGTTCGGTGGGGGTCGGTCGGGGTGGGGTTTGATCCCGGGGCTAAGGGGATTCGTGTTGTTGGGTTGCTAGGAAGTGGGCTGTGGTTTTGGTTGCTGGGTAGAGGTTTCGGTAGTGGGGATAGAAGGTGTTGTACTTCGCTGTGGTGGCTGGGGTTGGGGTGATTGTTCGGGCTATGGGGTTCCAGGTGGCCGCGGTTGCTTCGGCTCCCGTTGCCTGGGCAGCCAGGAGGGCGTTGCCTAGGGCTGCTCCGATGGTCTCGGTGGGGATTTGCTGGTAGATGTCTGCCACGTCGGAGGCGATCTGGGTCCAGAGGCCGCCTTGGGTGCCGCCGCCGACCGCGACGATGCGGGTGGGGGTACCGCCGGATTCGGCCATGGCTTCGAGGTTGTGGCGCAGGCCGTATGCCGTTCCCTCCAGAGCGGCGCGGTAGAGCTCCGGTTGGCCGTGACTCAGGGTGAGGCCGGCGATGATTCCTCTGGCATTCGGGTCAAACACCGGGGTTCGCTCGTCGGCGAAGTAGGGCAGCATCAACAAGCCCCGGCTGCCCGGTGGCACCGTTGAAGCCTGCGCCACAAGAGTTGCGAAGTCACCAGCGAACAGGCCCCTGAGCCAGTCAGTTACCGCCCCCGACGTGGCCATGCCAGCCGCCAACGAATACGAGCCGGGCAACACGCCGCGAGTCACCCACAACCCCGGGTGCGGCTGTGGGGACGACAGCACCTGGATCAGGAACATCGTCGTGCCGTACATGAGCATCACGTCGCCGGGTTCGGTGACACCGACGCTGGTGGCCTCCGCCCACGCGTCGACGGTCCCAGCAGTGACCGGAAGCCCAACAGGCAAACCGGTCTCGGCGGCGGCCGACGCGGTCACAGTGCCGACGATCTCGTTGGGCCAGAACAGTTCCGGAAGCTGCAGCTGCGGGGCGATCACTGCGCACCAGTCCGTTGCCCACTCCGCGCGGTGCAGGTCGTACATCGGATCGCACTGGCTGGCCGAGTGATGATCGAGCATGTACCGGCCGGTCAACCGCAACACCAGATACGAGCTGGCCATCAGGAGCAGCTCGGTGCGGGCGAACACGTCAGGCTCATGCCGCGCGAGCCAACGGAGCTTGGGACCAACGGCCTGGCTGGACAACGGGGTCCCGCCACGGGCGAGAATCGCCTCGGCGCCGAACTCCGCGGTCAGCTCCTCGATCTCCACCGCGGCCCGAGTGTCCACTCCATACAGAATCGCCGGGCGGAGCGGTTGCCCATCGGCCGAGGCGGGCAACAGGCACGGGCCGATCCCGCTCACCCCCAGGCCAAGAATCTCCCCATCCGCTGCCTCGGACAACTCCCGGGCGATCGCGACGAAGTCCGCCCACCAGACCCGGTCGGGGTCGTGCTCTACCCATCCGGGTCGTGGCGTGGACACGCTGTGTGGCCGTTCCGCACGGGCCACGATCGTCCCGTTCGGACGGACCAGCACACCCTTGGAGCTGGACGTCCCGATATCGATACCTAGGTACACGTCATCCCCCGGGCGAGGTCACCGAATGTGGTCGAGCGGGCACATCAACGAACATACCCACGTTCCGGCGCGGGAGGGAACAGCCACTCACAGAGGCGGGTAAACGATTACTCGTCACGCTATTCTTGAGGTCTGAGAGTGTCAGCACCGTGACGGTTTCGGGGAGTACCGTCATCGTTCCGCAGAGTGAGGCCGGTGGGTGTGGCGACCATCAACGACGTGGCGGTCAAAGCCGGGGTGTCCACCGCGACCGTGTCCAGGGCGCTGAACGGGAAGTCCACAGTAGATCCGGCGCTGGCCGCCCGGGTGCTCGAGGCCGCCGCCGAGCTGGGCTATCAGCCCAATGGACCGGCCCGCAACCTGCGCAGGCAGGAGACCGCGGTCCTCGCGCTGATCATCTCCGACGTCGAGAACCCGTTCTTCACCAGCATCGCGCGTGGCGTCGAGGACGTCGCCCACACCGTCGGCTACTCGGTCGTCCTGTGCAACTCCGACGAGAACCCGGACAAGGAACGCCGCTACATCGACGTCGCCATCCAGGAACGCGTTGCCGGAGTGGTGCTCTCGCCGACCGGCACCGCGACCAATGTGGACCTCCTCGCCGCCCGCGGCACCCCCGTGGTCGCGGTGGACCGCCCCCTGCCCGAAGCCACCGACATGGTCCTGGTCGACACACGGCACGCGGCCAGGGAGGCGACCGCGCACCTCATAGCGCAAGGCTATGAGCGGGTCGGCTGCATCACCGGCCCGCCGGGGATCCGTACCGCCGACGACCGCCTCGCCGGGTACCGCGATGCCACGAGAGCGGCAAAACGGCGCTATTCAGCCAAAAACGTCCGTCGAACCGGCTACCGCGCGGACGGCGCCCGACAGGCAACGACCGAACTGCTCACCCAGGACGAACGCCCGGACGCCCTGCTCGTCGCCAACAGCACGATGGCGATCGGCGTCCTGGACGCGCTGTCCGAGCTGGGTTTGCGGCCCGGCAAGGACATCGGCGTGGTCGCCTTCGACGACGCCCCTTGGACTCCGCTGGTCAGTCCTCCTCTCTCCGTGGTCTCTCAACCCGCCTACGAGATCGGCACCATCGCCGCCGAACTCCTGCTGGCCCGCATCGCCGACACCACCCGAAAACCGACCACCACCACTCTGAACGCGACCCTGATCACCAGGGGCAGCTCGCGGCGATAGGGGGCTTCCGGGGAGACAGGGACCCCAGAAACCGCCCGGTCGCAGGGATTACGCCACACTTCGCCAGGCTGGCCGTGGCCGGCTGGTATCCATCCCGATCATCCGCAGCGGCTTGGTGGTCAAGGTGATCTCCTCCCCGCCGACGGTGGCCAGGCGGGCGGCAAGGACAATCTCCACATCGGACACCCGCACCATGCGCACCAGCCGGGACACGATCCAGCGCCAGAACCCAGCCACCACCGACGCCACTCCCAGCCATAGGCAGCTTCGCCTTGGCCCGATCATCCGCAACGGCCAAGCCGGGATCCAGCGCCGGAGCCCAGCCGACCACCAGCGCCAAAGCCAGCCATAGGCTGTTTGGCTTCAAGCCGATCCTCACCAACGCCAGTCGCAGCCGATCCAGCCACACGCAGCAGAATCCTGCGCCAGAACCCAGCCACCACCGACGCCAACTCCCAGCCATAGCCGGCTTCGCCTCAACCCGATCATCCGCAACGGCCAGGCCAGGATCCAGCACCAGAGCCCAGCCGACCACCAGCGCCAAAACCAGCCATAGGCCGTTTGGCTTCAAGCCGATCCTCACCAACCCCAGTCGCAGCCGATCAAGCCACACGCAGCACAATCCTGTGCCAGGACCCGACCGACCACCGGCATCAAGTTGGCCATGG
>CBIMJO010000052.1:0-15698 GCA_966244135.1 uncultured Actinocrispum sp.
GCCCACCATCGAGCAGCTCCTGGAGACCCGCCTCGACCTCACCGTCCCGCCCCGGATTCTGCGCGCGCTGGTCCGCCGCACCGCCGGAAACCCGTTCTGGGCACTGGAAGTGGGCCGCGCGCTGGCCCGCCGGCCGGACGCGGCCGACCTGCCCATCCCCGCCTCGCTCACCGCCGTGGTCAGCGAGCGCCTGGCCGGCCTGGACGCCCCGGCCCGAGCCGCCCTGATCGCCACCGCCGCCCTCGCATACCCGACGGTCTCCCTGACCACAAAGGCCCTGGACGTCGAAGACCCGATCACCGCCGTGGACGCCGCCGTCACCGCGGGCGTGGTCATCGAAACCGCCGGGAAACTACGTCCTGCGCACCCCTTGCTCGGCTATGCGGCGCTGGAATCGTTGCCACCCGGCGGACGCGCCACCCTGCACCGCAGGCTCGCCGGCCTTGTCACCGACCCCGAACAAAAAGCCCGGCACCTGGCCATTGCCGTCGAACCACCAGACGCCGACGTCGCCGCCACGCTGGACGCGGGCGCGACCGCCGCCCGAGCCCGTGGTGCCACGCCAACAGCGGCGGAACTCGTAGAACTGGCAGTCGAATTCACCCCGCCGGACCGCAAAACGGACCTGTGCCGCCGAAAGATGGACGCTGCCGAAGTGCTGTACGCGCTCGGTGAACCCGCGCGGGCGTTCGAGTACATCGAAGACCTGGAGATGCCGCCCGAGATGCGGCGCCGCGCGCTCCCGTTCCGCGTGGAACTGACCTACTGGGCCAAAGGCGCCCCGGCCGCGCAGGCCCTGATCCGGGACACCCTTGACCACGCGGGCGATGACGTGCACCTCAGAGCGGTCGCGCTGGCGATGGCGTCCGATGTGGGCGATGGCCGCGGCGGTGACCGGGTCACGTTCGCACGCCAGGCCCTGGAGTTGTTCGACAGCCTCGATGTCGAGCCCGACCCCGCCGCGCTGGCGACGGCGTTGATCTACCTCGCCGAGGCGAGCACCAGCGCGGGCCAAGGCGTACAGGAGGATTTGCTGCGCCGGGCCGAGGAAGCGCAGGCCAAGCTGCCCTGGATGCCCTCCACCGTAAGAGCTTCGACGCTGCGAGGCGTTTACCTCAAAGTCGTGGACGACCTCGACGCGGCCCGGACCGAGCTGGTCAAGGCGATCAACCAGGCCCGTGATGAAGGCGAGGACGGCGCCCTGCCGCCACTGCTGGGCCACCTCGCGCAGACCGAGGTGTGGGCCGGACGGTACACCGAGGCAGGCGAGGCGCTCGACGAAGCCCTGCGGCGGATCTCCGGTGCGCCACCGGCGGTTCTCCAGGGCACGCACGGGCTTTTGCAGGTGCTCAAGGGGGATCTGGCCGCGGCTCGCGCGCTGATCGAGGACCAGTTCCAGGCCGAGGGCGAGAAGATCGTGGCCCGCAAGGCGATCGTGTACCGGCAGGTGCTCGGTGCGGTCGCCCTGCTGGAAGGCGATGACGAGCAAGCCGTGTCCGTGCTGACGACGGCATTGGATCTGGCCCGCATGGAAGGTATCCACGATCCCGGCCGCAGGCAACGGCTGGAGAGCGACCTCGGCCAGGCTTTGGTCAACACCAACAGACTAGCCGAAGCGCTAGCACTGGCAGCGGAACTGCAGGCGCTGGGCACGAGGGCGGCCCGGCCGACGATCCTCGGCGTCGGACTGCGGATCGAAGGCCTCGCCCGCGCGGCCCAGGGCGAGCTGAGCCAAGCCGTGACCCTGTTGGACCAGGCCGTGGACGCGCACCGACGGTCCCAGCTTCCGTTGGAGTACGGCCGGACGCTCCTCGCCCAAGGCAAGATTCTCCTGCGGCGCAAGGCGAAGCGTGAGGCCCGGAAGGCGCTCGAAGCCGCCGCGGAGTGCTTCCGGGAACTCGGCGCGCGGCCGTTCACGCAGCTGGCGGAGGCCGAGCTGACCCGGGTCAGGTCGGTCCGGGCCAGCGGCGAACTCACCAAGACCGAGCGCAAAGTCGCCGAGCTGGTCGCCACCGGCCTGACCAACCGCGAGGTGGCGAGCCAGCTCTTCGCCAGTGTCCGCACTGTGGAAGGACATCTGGCCGCTGTGTACCGGAAGCTGGGTGTGCGCTCCCGGACCGAGCTGGCGCGGCGACTGTCCGAACAGGACTAAGCCTCCAGCACGGCGTCCGGAACGTCCACCACCGGCGGCAGGGTCGACCACGGGAAGTTGATCCACTTGTCGGTGCGCCGCCACACGTACTCGCACTTGACCACCGAGGTCGGCTTCTCGTACAGCACCGCACAGCGGACATCCGCGACATGGTCGGCGCAGAAGTCGTGCACCAGCTTGAGCGTGGCGCCGGTGTCAGCCACGTCGTCGGCGACGAGGACCTTCGCGCCGGTGAGATCGACCACGTTCGGCACCGGCGGCAGCATGACCGGCATGTCCAGGCGCTTGTCCACGCCGGTGTAGAACTCGACGTTCATCACGTGCAGGTTCTTGACGTTCAACGCATAGCCGAGCGCGCCCGCCGCGAACAGCCCGCCCCGCGCGATGCACAGGATCAGGTCGGGCCGAAACCCGTCCGCGGCCACCTGTTCGGCCAGCTCGCGGGACGCGCTTCCGAACAACTCCCAGGTCAGGACCTCACGCTCAGCCATGACCCCGATGCTAGATCACGCGGTCAGCGCATCGAAGGTGGGGAAGTTCTGTGCGATCGGGCTGCCGGTGAAGTTGCCCACCCAGCCGTCGTCGTCGTGGAAGAACCGCACCGCCACATAGTCCGGCCGGCTGCCCATGTCGAACCAGTGCGTGGTGTTCGCCGGCACGCTGAGCAGATCCCCGGCCGTGCACAGGATCCCGTACACCTTTTCGTTGATGTGCAGGTAGAACACGCCCGAGCCGCGCGCGAAGAACCGGTCCTCGTCGTCATCGTGGGTGTGCTCGGCCAGGAACTTCAGCCGTGCCTGGGCGGCCATCTCCGTCCACTCAGGAGTGTCCGCCGGCGTCATGTGCAACGCGTCCACGTACACATAGCCTTCCGACGAGATCACCCGGTCGACGTGCGAACGGTACGCGTCGAGCACCTCCTCGGAGGTCGGCTCCGCGGACACCTCCACCACCGGCCACCGCTCGAACCGCACCTCGAGCTGCTTCAACTCACCCGCGATCTCCTCGGGATCCTCGGTCCGCGTGAGCACGGTCGCAGGGTCGGAGTCGGGCCACACCGTCAGCAGCGTCATGGAGCCATTATGAACCGCAGTAGCCACTCCAGGCACTCCGCGCGGTGCCGGGCCTGCAGCAGGTCCGAGCCCCACACGTAAAGCCCATGCCGGGCAACGATCAGCGCGGGGGTGTCCTGGCGAAATCCCGCCTCGAAGGCGTCGCCGAGGACCACCATGTCCTGGCTGTTGGGAACGACCGGGATCGTGACGAGGTCGTCGTGCGCGGACCGGCCGAACCCCTTGAGCATCTCCAGGTCCCGCAGCTCGACGCCATCAGGCCAGCGCTCGGCGGCCAATACGGGAGCCAGCACGTGCACGTGGATGACCGCGCCGGCGCCTGAAACGGCCGCGATCCGGCCGTGCAAGCCGGCTTCGGCCGAAGGGGTCTTGTCCGACGGACGGGTGGGCGTGCCGGTGGCGTCGACTTCGACGACGTCCGCGGCGGTCAGGTCGCCCTTGTCCAGGCCGCTCGCGGTGACGGCCAGGCGCAGCGGGTCGTCTTGGAGACGAAGCGACAAATTGCCAGAGGTGCCCCGCATCCACCCCATCGCGGTGTACCGGGCGGCCTCGGCGGCCAGCAGCGCACCGGCCTCGAACAGCTTCACGCGGGCTCCACGGCGATCTCGGCGAACGACCGGATCGCCAGGTGCGGGCCGAAGTCCGCGTCGCCGAACGGCTCGCCGGGCCGCGCGAGGCCCACGGTCTGCCAGCCGTCGGCCGCCGCCGCGTCCAGCTCGGCCGGGACGTCGGAGAAGAACACCAGCGGCCGCTCCAGTGACGAAGCGATCCTGGCGTACGAGGGCGCCTCCCGCTTCGGGCCCGCGTTCACGGTGTCGAAGTGCGCCGAGAACATGCCCGTGACGTCGCCATCCGTCGTCCGCGAGAAGGACGCGACCTGCCCGGCGACCGACCCCGAGGAGAACACCGCGAGGTCCAGCCCGGCGTCGTGCCAGGACCGCAGCGCGGGCACGACATCGCCGAAGAACTCGGTCACCAGGTCCCCCTCGGCGTACCCGCGCTCCCAGATCAGCCCCTGCAACGTCTTCAGCGGCGCGATCTTCTGGTCCGCGTCCATCCACCCGTGCAGCACACCGACGAGCTCGTCCACCGAAGCGGAAGAAGACAGCCCGCCCAGCGAACGGATCTGCGCGACGGCGTCGGCCACCTCCGGGTCGTCTCCGTGCTCGGAGATCCATGGGCCGAGGCGGGGCCGCGCGTAGTCGTACAGCACCACGTGCACCATGCTGGTCGGGGTCAGCGTGCCCTCGATGTCCACGACGACCCAGCGCGCCTTGAGCGTGGTCACTGGTTGGCTTCTCCTTCGCGGTAGTACTCGGCGATCCGGTGCGGCTCGAACGGACCGCGGTCGGTGACGATGGTGCTGACGAACCGGGGCGGTGTCACGTCGAACGCGGGATACAGCCCGCGGACCTTCGTGCTCGCGGTGCGCTGCCCCAGGGTGTGCAGGACCTCGTCGCCGTGGCGGTACTCGATCGGCACGTCCGTGGCGCTGCGGGCGAGCTGGTCGGGAGCCTGGACCAGGGCGTGGAACGGCACGCCGAACGCGCTCGCCGCCACCGCGAGCCCGAGCGTGCCGATCTTGTTGACCACATGCCCGTCCATGGTCACCCGGTCCGCCGCCGTGACCAGGGCGTCCACCTCGCCGGACTGCATCACGGCGGCGCCCATGCCGTCGGAGATCAACGTGGTGTCCACGTTCATCTCGGCGAGCGTCTCGGCGGTCAGCCGGGCGCCCTGCAGGTACGGGCGGGTCTCCGTGCAGAAGAAGCGCAAGCGTTTGCCCGAGCGCTGAGCCGCGGAAACGAGTTCGATCAGGTACAGGTCCGCCCAGCAGTGCGTCATGACTCCGCCCTGGTCGGGCAGCAGCGAGGCCGCGTGCGAACCCAGAGCCTGCGACCGCGACCGATACAGCGAGTCACCGGCCGTCGCCCCCGCGAGAGCCGACGCCACGAGTTCTTCCCCCGATCCGGCGGCCTGGGCCAACACCGCGGCCACCGCCTTGCGGAGGTGGTTGTTGGTCGCCCGGGCGTTGATCAGCTTGGCCCCGGCCTGCTCCAGGTGCGCGCGGGCGGCGTGCGGGCGCAGGTGCGCGGCCTCGCGCGCGGCCAGGACCATCGCGTAGAGCGTGGCGAAGTACGGCCCGGACGACTGGGTGACCAGGTCCTCGATCGCCCGGGCGACCTCGTCGGGGGTGCGGCAGAGCAGCCAGCGCTGCTGGAACGGGAAGTCCCGGCGGTCGAGGATCTCGACGCCGGCGTCCGTCAGGCGGACACTGTCGGCCAGCACCGGGGTCATCAGCTGTACCCCGTGAACGGCGGGTGCTCGCCGGTGAGGAAGTACGCGCCGACCTCGCGGGCCTTGTAGGTCACCGGGTCGTGCAGGGTCAGCGTGCGGGCGTTGCGCCAGAACCGGTCGAACCCGTACTTCGAGGCGGTCGCGCGGGCGCCGACGAACTCGAAGACCTTCGACGTGGTCTCGTTGACCACCTTGGTGGCCATCACCTTCGCCGCGGAGATCGTCACCGCGGCGGAGGCCCGGCGTTCCGGGGTGAGGTCGGCGCCGTCGGCGGTGGCTGCCTGCAACGCCATCGACGCCTTGTCCGCCAACAGGCCCGTGGCTTCGACGGCCGCGACCAGTTCGCCGTACCCGCCAAGGATGTACGGATCGTCGGTCGCTTTGTCTACATTGGACAGGAACCAGGGGCGGGTGATCTCGCGGGTGTAGTCGGCGGCCTCGGCCAGCGCGCCCACCGCGATGCCCACGTAGATCTGCGTCAGGGCGAGCTGGAACCCCAGCGCGGCAAGGGAGAGCCGGACCGAGTCCTCGTGCTGCACGCCCAGGATGTCGTCATCGTCGATGAGCACGCTGTCGAACACGATGCCGCCGCTCGCGGTCTGCCGCTGGCCGATGTTGTCCCAGTCGGACAGGTACGAGATCCCCTCGGCCCGGGCGTCCACTGTGAACGTCAGCTTCTCGTCGGTGTCCACGCGGGTCGCGGACACCACGAGCTTGTCGGCCACGCTCGCGCCGGTCGCGAACGTCTTGCGGCCGTCCACGACGAGCCCGTCGTCGGTCGGGGTGAGCTGCAGTGCGGCGTCCAGCGGGTTGCTCACGCCCGCCCACAGCCACTCCGGGTTGGCCCGCATCCGTTGCAGGGCAACGTCATTGTCGAACAGCGAGGCCCGCCAGAGGTGCAGGTAGTGGTAGCCGATCAGATGGCCGACCGACGCGTCCGCGGCCGAGATGATCCGGGTCACCTCGCCGGCGGCCTCCCCGGCCCGCAGCAGCCCGGACGAGCGCAGCAGCTCGATCTCGGCGCCGGGGGGCTGGTTGGCCCGGTCCCGCTGCGCCGCGTCCGCGCGCAGCTGCCCGGCCACATCCTCGGCCGTGCCGATCCAGTCCGTCATATGTCCTTACACCTAACTGCTTCACTGCTTCGCCGGGTCGGCGACGGTCAGCTCGCCGGTCACGATCTTCTCGCGCAGCTCGCGGACCTTCGCGATCACCTCCGCCTTGCCGGCGATCGTGCACTGGGTGGCGGCCACGTCGGCCTCCAGCGCGTGCACGGAGAGCGCGTTCTCCTTGAGCCCGTATGAGCGAAGCCGACCGGGCTGGCCCGCGTCAATGGCGTCCAGGGCGTCCTTGATCACCACGTCCGGGTGGCTGACCAGGCTGTCCACCACGGTGCCCTGGCCGTCCGCGCAGTCCGGTTCGAGCATGCCGAACACGCCGAACCCGCCCGCCTTGGCCGCCTGGAACACGCCGGTGTTGCCGCCGAACGCCGACGTCATCACGTGCGAGGCGCCCAGCTGGGTGGCGAGCTGGCCCGCCTTCACCGGATCGTTGAACGCCCGGCCGTCGGTGCCGGTGCCGATCGCCGCCTCCTGGAAGGTCGTGCCCGGCTTGGCCGTCGCCGCGCCCTGGCCGAACGGTGCGGAGAACCGTTTCAGCTCGGGAATGGAGGTCACCGCGACCACCGAGCCGACCTTGCCGGTCGAGCTGAGCAGCCCGGCCTCGGCGCCGAGCAGGAACACGCCCTCGTGGTCCCGGGGCTGGGTGCAGGTCAGGTTCGCCGGCGGGGTGGCGCCCACGCAGGTGCTGATGGCGAGGAACTTCTGCTTCGGGTTCTGCGCGACGATGGCGGCGAGCTTGTCCGGCAGGACGTACGAGGTCACCACGATCACCGAGGACTTCTGCTGGACCGCCCGGCTGAGCAGCGAGACGTCGCTACTGGGGTTGCCGCTGGTCTTCAGCTCGGTGAGCTTGCCCTTCTGCTTGGCCGCGTAGGCCTTGACCGCGTCGGTGAGCTTCTGGCCGGCCGGGTCCGTGCCCGGCGGGCTGAGCAGCACGATCGTCATCGGCGGCTTGGGCTTCTTCGGGTTCGGCACCGCGACCGGCGTGCCGGGGACCGCGACCGTGCAGGCGGTGAGCAGGCACGACAACAGCGGCAGAAGTGTTCGGGTTCTCGGCATTCTGGCCCCTTGTGACGGCACCCCCGCACCTTTGCGCAGAGCCTAGGGGATACCGCAAAACATGCGCGCCCCGCAATCTTGCGCGCCCCGCACTTTTTCTCTACTGTGGGGAGGTGTCAGGGCTCCGGGAACGCAAGAAGCAGGCCACGCGGGCGGCGCTGAGCTGGGCGGCGCTCCGGCTCGCCGTCGAGCGCGGGGTGGAGAACGTGCTGGTGGAGGACATCGCGAACGAAGCCGGGGTGTCGCCGCGGACCTTCAACAACTACTTCGCCAGCAAGTACGAGGCGATCACGTGGCGCGAGTTCAACCGCGCCATGCAGGTCGGCGACCTGTTGCGGGCACGCCCGGAGGGGGAACCGCTGTGGCAGGGCATCACCGAGTCGGTGCTCGCCGTGTACCACGCGGAGATGCCTGAAGGAGAACGGGATCCGGCGCCCGGCTGGGTCGAGGGCGTCCGCCGGATGACGCAGAACCCGCAGGTGATCGGGGAGATGCTGCGCGGCTACCAGGCCGTGCAGAACGAGCTGGCCGCGGCGATCGGCGAGCGGCTGGGGGTCGACGACGACCTGTACCCCCAGATCGTGGCGGGCGCGGTGTTGTCGGCGGTGCACGTGGTCCAGACGCGCTGGATCGAGGCCGACCCGCCCGTCCCGTTCGGGCCGTTGCTGCGCATGGCGTTGCGGAAACTCACTGAGATGCAAGGAGAAGGACCATGATCGTGATCGCTGGGGGCGGGCCTAACGGGCTGATGCTGGCCTGCGAGCTGGCCCTGGCCGGGGAACGC
Source organism: uncultured Actinocrispum sp. (assembly GCA_966244135.1). Taxonomy (GTDB): domain Bacteria; phylum Actinomycetota; class Actinomycetes; order Mycobacteriales; family Pseudonocardiaceae; genus Kibdelosporangium. The sequence goes on from CBIMJO010000052.1 coordinate 8,485, forward strand.
CCGGTGGTGCTGGAGACGCTGGCCGAGCGGGCCACCGCGCCGAAGGCCAATGGCATGGTGGGGCAGGTGGTCCGGGTTCTCGACCACAGAGGACTGCACGCGCGGGTCGGCGGGCCGGTGCCGTTCACCGTGCCGCGGTTCTCCTTCGGCGCGCTGCTGCTGGACCTGACCCGGATCGAGACCAACCCGCTGACGATTCTGCCGGTGCCGCAACGCAAGCTCGAGAAGATGCTGGAGGAGCGGGCGGTCGAGCTGGACGTGGAGATCCGCCGCGGCCACGAGGTTCTCGGGTTCACACAGGACGATGACGGCGTCACCGCCATGGTTCGTGCTCATGGGGGTGAGTACGAGCTGCGTGCGGACTACCTCGTGGGCGCCGATGGCGGTCGCAGCACGGTCCGCAAGGCCGCCGGGATCGACTTCCCCGGCGTGACCAATGTGGACAGCGTCTCGCGCAGTGCGCACGTGTCACTGCCCCCGGAGTCCATTGTGGATGGCGAGCTGGACGTGCCCGGGTTCGGCCGGATCGCCTCGGCCCAGTTCACCAGGACCGAGCGCGGGGTGTTCGTCTACGCGCAGCTCGAACCCGGCCGGCCGATGGTCCACACCACCGAGTGGGGGCCGGCGCCTGGTGACGATGTCCCGATGACCGTGGCGGAACTGCGCGAGAGCGTGCGGCGCGTGCTGGGCGTCGATGTGCCGATCAGCGAGCCGGACTATCCGGGGCCGAACCAGTTGCGGCGGCTCGCCAGCGGCAATACCCGGCTGGCCGACAAGTTCCGTGCGGGACGGGTGTTTCTGGTGGGCGACGCAGCGCACGTGCACTCGGCGATGGGCGGGCCTGGGCTCAACCTCGGCATGCAGGACGCGGTGAACCTCGCCTGGAAGCTCGCCGCCACCGTGCAGGGCTGGGCGCCGGAGGGTCTGCTCGACACGTACGAGTCCGAGCGGCGTCCGCTGGCCGAACGCGTTGTCATGCAGTCGCTCTCGCAGTCCGCGTTGGTGGCACCCGGCGGTGAGGTGACGGCGTTGCGGGAGCTGATGGGCGAGCTGCTGCAGGACCCGGCGAACGTCCAACGGCTCGCGGACCTGATGGCGGGTACCGACCTGCGGTATGAAATGCCCGGGAACCACCCGCTGGTCGGAAAGTTCCTGCCCATGATCCAGTTGGCACACGGGCGGATCGCCGACCATCTGCGGTCCGCGCGCCCGGTTCTGCTGGATTTCGCCGGTATCACAGCGGAAGTCGCGGCGGACTGGGCCGATCGGGTGGATGTGATCACTGTGGACGCGCCGGACGCGCCTGCGGCCGCCGTCCTCGTCCGGCCGGACGGGTACGTCGCCTGGGCGGGTGACGACGTCCACGCCGGATTGCCGGAAGCCCTGGCAATGTGGTTTGGTATTCGGCGTTTCATGGCAGCTACGCCATAGATCGAAGTAACCGCAAGCGATCGAGTGCAGACGTTCCGTAGATGTGGTGGTAGGACGTTATCCGATCGCAACCGCCCGGGCGTCATAGTTCCGGCACCTACGCCGAACAGGCCAATGTGGACTGCGGGAAATAGGCCAGTTGTGTGATTGAAGGCGCCCTGGAAGCCATATGTGCTTCCAGGGCACTTCTTTCCCAGCTGGGATCTCCCTCATGGAGGCTTTTCGCCGTGACCACAAGACGTTCCGCCTCGCGCTACCGCGCCGGGTGGGCCGTGCTCGCGTTGAGCACCGCCGTATTAGGGCTGGCCGTGCCAACGGCCGCAGCCCAGCCCACCACCGAGATTGACACACCATCGGCCGGCAAGGACCTGGATGCCCGCGACCGTGGCCTCCTCGCCGCGGCCCAGCAGGCCGGTGCCCACGAGGTGACCATCCTGGTCGCCGCCGAGAAGGGCAAGTCCGACGCCGCGGCCAGCGAGCTGCGCTCGATCGGCGCCGTCGTGCAGTCCGAGGCCAAGGACGTCGACTACATCAAGGCGACGCTGCCCCCGGACGCCGCCCGCAAGGCCGCCAAGCTCGGCTCCGTCCGCTCGATCGACGTGGACGGCCTGATCGCCCGGGACGACCCGAAGACCGACGGCGCGACGACCCCGCTGCCGCAGCCGGCGCCCGGCCCGAACACCCCGCGCAGCAACCCCTACATGCCCACCCGCGACACCGGCGCCGCCGGGTTCGGCCAGCTGTTCCCGATGTGGGACGGCAAGGGCGTGACAGTGGCCGTTGTGGACAGTGGGGTCGACCTGGACCACCCCGCGCTGGCCACCACCAGCCGCGGCGAGCGCAAGATCGTCGACTGGTACGACGCCAACTCCCCGACGAGTGGCGACGGCACCTGGGTGACCATCTCGCCGGACACCCACACCGGCACGTTCACCCAGGGCGGCAAGAGCTGGACCGCGCCGGCCACCGGCGGCCCGTACAGCCTGGGCCTGTTCAGCGAGACCAACGGTGCACAGGACCTCGGCTCGCCGGGCAGCGAGATCGGCGGTGACGTCAACCGCGACGGCGACCGGACCGACGTGTTCGGCGTTCTGCAGGACACCGCGACCAAGCAGGTGCGCGTCGACCTCGACCAGGACGGCGACTTCACCGACGAGACGCCGATGATCGACTACAAGGTCAAGCAGGACGTCGGCTTCTTCGGCAAGGACAACCCGGCCACCACCGACCGGACCGAGCGGGTCGCCTTCGTCGTGCAGACCGACAAGCCGGGCTTCGTGGACATCGGCATCGCCGGTGCCGAGCACGGTTCGCACGTCGCCGGCATCACCGCCGGGCACGACCTGCTGGGCGGCCGGATGCAGGGTGCCGCGCCGGGCGCGAAGCTGATGTCGATCAAGGCCTGCCTGACGACCTCCTCGTGCACCGACAGCGGCCTGACCGACGGTGTGCTGTACGCGGCCCAGAACGGCGCCGACGTCGTGAACATCTCCATCGGCGGCCTGCCGCCGCTCAACGACGGCAGCAGCGCGCGGGCGCAGATCTACAACCGGATCATCGCGCAGTACAACGTGCAGCTGTTCATCTCCGCGGGCAACAGCGGTTCCGGCGCGAACACCGTCGGCGACCCGTCGATCGCCACGGACGCGGTGAGCGTCGGTTCCTACATCACCAACGCGACCTGGCTGTCCAACTACGGGTCCAAGATCGACCAGCGCGAGAACCTGCACCCGTTCTCGTCCCGCGGCCCGCGTGAGGACGGCGGGTTCAAGCCGAACATCGTGGCCCCCGGCTCGGCGATCTCGACCGTGCCGCGCTGGAACCCGGGCGCGCCCGTGCCCGGCACGTACGACCTGCCGCAGGGCTACGCGCACCTGCAGGGCACCTCGATGGCGGCCCCGCAGGCGACCGGTGCGGCCGCGCTGCTGGTGAGCGCGTACAAGGCGACCCACGGCGGCCAGCGTCCGCCGGTGGCTCAGCTGCGCACCGCGATCTACTCGTCCGCGCGGTTCCTCGACAACTACGGCGCCTACGAGCAGGGCAACGGCCTGTTCGACGTGTTCGGCGCGTTCCTGCTGCTGGAGTGCGGCCCGAACACAGACACCGTGACCAGCTCGGTCGACGTGCACACGGTGTTCTCGGACCTGTTGCAGCCGGCCGGAAAGGGCGTCGGCATCCACGACCGTGAGGGCGTGACCACCGGCAAGCGCTACACCCGCACCTACACGTTCACCCGGACCACGGGCGCGAACCGCCCGATTCCGTACCGGTTGAGGTGGGTCGGTGACGACGGGACGTTCGACTCGCCGGGTTCCGTTGTGCTGCCGTTGAACCAGCCGGTGAAGGTGGACGTGAAGGTCAACCCGCGCAACGCGGGCGTGCACTCCGCCGTGCTGGAGCTGGACAACCCGTTCACCCTCGGCACCGACTCGCAGATCATGAACACCGTGTTCGCGCCGCAGGAGTTCAACGCCTCCAACGGGTTCGCGTTCACCGCCAAGGGCAGGATCGAGCGCAACCAGTTCAAGACCTTCTTCATCCGGGTGCCCGAGGGCGCGACCGGCCTGAAGATCGACATGACCGCCGGTGGCGCGGCGGGCAAGGGCCAGGTGCGGTTCGTCCGCGTCGACCCGCGCGGCATCCCGTTCGAGTCCCCATTGGACTCGACGGTCTGCTACAACCCCGACGCGGGCGGCGGTTGTGCCTCCGGCTCGCCGACCTCCCGGACGGTCACCAACCCGATGCCGGGTGTCTGGGAGTTCTACGTGGAGGCCCGGCGCACCTCGGACGTCCTCTCGGCGCCGTTCAGCATCACCGCGTCCGTGCTCAACGCGACGATCACCCCGAACCCGGACGTGATCCCGTCGCTGCAGGTCAACGTCCCGGCTTCGCGCAGCTACACCGCGACGAACTCGGCCGGCGCGTTCACCGGCAAGATCGCGGGCGGCCCGCTGAGCAGCGTGCTGTCCACCCGGCCGACCATCGCCGAGCTCCAGCAGCAGCAGGTCGTGATCAACGTCCCGGCGGGCAGCACCAGGCTGACCGCGCAGATCGGCAACACCGCCGTGGCCGGGACCGACCTCGACCTGTACCTGTTCAACTGCACCACGGGCTCCTGCGTGCTCACCGCCCAGAGCGCGGACGCGGACGCCGAAGAGGCAGTGGCGATCAACAACCCCGCGGCCGGTCCGTGGGTCGCGCTGATCGACGGGTTCGCCATCCCCGGCGGGTCCACGGCGTTCGACTACTCCGACGCGTTCACCAACGCCGCGCTCGGTTCCGTCAACGTCAACGACACCGACGCCCTCCGGGCCAGCGGTGCCTCGTGGACCGCTCCCGCCACGGTGACCGCGCTGTCGGTGCCCGCGGGTGGCCGCAAGCTGCGGGGTGACCTCAGCGTGCGGACCAGCGACGGCGCCGTCGTCGCCACGGGTGTCGTGCAGATCGGTTCAGTGAGCTAGTCATGGAGTGCACGAGGCCCCCTCGGGTTCATTACGAGGGGGCCTCGTGCATGCAACGGTTATACGTGAGGGATACGTCCTGTGCGCATGAGGTTCTTCGCGGTGTGCGTGGCGATCGCGGTGTGCGTGGCGATCGCGGTGTGCGTGGCGATCGCGCTGGTCGCTGGGTGTGGCGCGCCGGCCGGGGTGGGGTCCGCGCCGGTGCCGTCGACGTCGGTGGGGGTGCCTGTGGTGAGCAACGAGGATCTGGTGGACCAGGCGAAGGCGCAGGGCAAGGCGGGCGTCGGCGTGACTGTGTCCACTGTGGAGGGTAAGACCGAGGAGGTCGCCGCCGCGCTCAAGGCGTTGGGCGGTTACGTCGAATCGAGTGACCCGAAGATCGGGTACCTGCGCGTGCGGCTGCCGGTGAACGTGGTGGCCGAGGCCAAGAAGATCCCCTCGATCACCGCCATCGACGTCGAGGGCCTGATCGACCGGGTCGAGCCCAAGTAATGGGGAGAGCCGCCGGGTCGCGGTTCCCAGCGGCTCTCCGGTTGGCGAAGACCTAGAAGATCACGTCGTTGCAGAGGTAGAACGCCTCAGCGCTGTCCGGGAGCTGGCGCTGCCAGATCGTGTAGATCACGTGCCGGCCGGACTTGCCGCTGGGCAGGCGCGTGCTGATCGAGTAGATGCCGTTGGCCAGCGGCGGGTTGCTCACCTGGTTGAACTGCTCCAGGTCGGACCAGCGCAGCGGCACCAGGGGGTTGTAGCCGTTCTTGGTCACGTACTGCGTCCACACCGCGACGTGCGGGGCGGTGGCCTTGATCTGGAACGTGAAGTTCGCGCCGGAGGTCAGCTTGGTGGCCGGCCAGTCGTTGCGGGCCAGGTTCAGGCCGGTGTACTTGGCGCGCCCGGCCCCGCACAGCTGGCCGTCGGGGATCAGCGAACGGGAGTTGCCGCCCGCGTTGGGTAGGTTGACCTCGTGCCAGTCGTAGAAGGCCTGCGTGCCGCCGGCGGCGACCGCGGCCTTGCACGCGGCGGACGTGGGGTTCTCCGGGTTCTCGTTGAACCGGCACTGGTAAGTGCGGCTCGGCGGAACCATGGTCGAGCCGTGTGCGCTCGCCAGGCTGATGGGCAGGACAGCGGACAGGAAGACGGGGATCGCGCTGAGCAACGCGACCACGGCGGCTCTCTTGCGCTTGGACATCGAACATCTCCTCGCAGGGGATGTCATGAAGTCGTCGCGCCCGACCCATGAATGGGAGTGTGTCCACAAGTGTGAAATGGTCTAGTCCACGATGGCTAGCACCATTCGGGCTAACCGTTTGATACCGGGACATTGACCCCGGACCGGTCGGCGACTTTACTGTTCGGAAAGTTCCCTATTTATCTCGCCGCCAGAGATGGAGCTGTCATGCTCAGACGTGCGTCTGTAGCAGTGATTACCCTGTGTTGCGCTCTTGCTACAGCAACGCCCGCGGTCGCCGCGCCTGCCGGATTTGTCCGCGTGGATCAAGTGGGCTACGCGACCGGCGAGCACAAGGCCGGATACCTGCTCGCCCCGGCGGTCGCCGGCAGCGACCACTTCACGGTCGTGGACGAGTCCGGCCGGACCGTGTACAAGAGCCTGGTCGGCATGAACCTGGGCGGCTGGAACACCGGATACCCGGCCGTGTACGAGCTCGACTTCTCGTCCGTCCGCACCCCGGGGACCTACCGGATCAAGATCTCCGGCCGGGTCAACGCCACCTCCCCGAGCTTCCGCGTGGACTCCGGCGACAAGCTGTTCACGCCGATGGTCCAGGCGACGACCGAGTTCTTCCAGGCCCAGCGCGACGGCCGCTCGACCATCCCGGGCCGCCTCGGCCGCGGGCCCTCACACCTGACCGACGCCAAGGCGACCGTCTACGCCCAGCCCAAGTTCAAGGGCGACGGCGGCGACGTGCCGTCCGAGCCGCTGAAGGCGACCGGCGGCCCGGTGGACGTCGAGGGCGGCTGGGTGGACGCGGGCGACTTCGTCAAGTTCACCTCGAACACCGCGTACTCCCTCGCCGAGCTGGGCTACGTGCAGCGCACCGGCGGCAACCCGGCCCTGCTGGCCGAGTTCGAGCACGGCCTCGAGTGGCTGGACAAGACCTGGGACGAGCGCACCAGGACGCTGTACGCGCAGGTCGGCATCGGTACCGGCAGCGAGGAGTTCGGCTTCGTCGGCGACCACGACGTGTGGCGGCTGGCCGAGGCCGACGACGAGCTCACCGTCAAGCCGGGCGACGAGGAGTTCTTCATCAAGTACCGCCCGGTGTTCCCGGCCGCCGAGCCCGGCGCGCCGCTCAGCCCGAACCT
>CBIMJO010000053.1:0-15601 GCA_966244135.1 uncultured Actinocrispum sp.
CGAGCAGACCCTGGGCGCCCGCTACGTCGAGGTGGACGGCAGCGAGGATGCCGAGGCAATCGCAGGCCGGATAGGGGACCTGCTCGGCCAGAATCACCAGGTAGTGGGTGTCCGGACCCGGGCGGTGACGCTGAGTCCGGAGCAGGCCGCGCACCTGCCGGGCCTGCTCGCCGAAGCGGCCCGGATCGTGTTGTCCCGTCACCGGATCGGCGGGCTTTACGCGACCGGCGGTGACATAGCGACGGCGGTCACGGCCGCCCTGGACACCGACGGGTTCGTCATCGACGACGAGGTCGTCCCGCTTGCCGTCGTCGGGCGGCTGGCCGGCGGCCCGTTCAACGGTCTTCCGTTCGCCACCAAGGGCGGCCTGATCGGCGACCAGACCGCCGCGGTGGCGTGTATCGAGCGACTGAAGGGAATCTCATGACCAAGCCTGTGCTCGCGGTGACCCTCGGCGACCCGGTGGGGATCGGCCCGGAGATCACCGCGCGGGCCCTGGCCGCGCCGGAGGCGACCGATACCGCGCGCCCGCTCGCCGTCGGCGACGCGCCGGTGCTGCGCCGTGCCGTCGAGGTCTGCGGCCTGGATGTGGCGGTCCGGCCGGTCGCCTCGGTGGCCGAGGCGAAGTTCGAACCGGGCACGATCGACGTGCTGGACCTGGGCATCGCGCCAGGCGACCTGCCGTGGGGCGAGGTCAACGCGACCGCGGGCAAGGCGGCGGTCGCCGCGATCGAGCAGGCCACGAAGGCCGCGCTGCGCGGCGAGGTGGACGCCGTGGTGACCTCGCCGATCAACAAGGAGTCGATCTGGGCGGCCGGCTCGAAACACCTGGGGCACACCGAGATGCTCGGCGAGCTGACCGGGTCCGACCGGTTCAACACCATGTTCTGGGTGCGCGGCCTGAAGATCTTCTTCGCCACCCGGCACCTGTCGGTCAAGCAGGCGGTCGAGCAGATCACCAGGCCGAACATCGAGCACGCCATCCGCGAGGCGTACACGGCACTGCGGATCTTCGGCCAGGACGAGCCCCGTCTGGCGGTGGCCGCGCTCAACCCGCACGGCGGCGAGGGCGGCAAGTTCGGCGACGAGGAGATCGTCGCGATCGCCCCCGCGGTCGAGGCCACCAAGGCAGACGGGCTGAACGTGTTCGGCCCGATCCCGGCGGACTCCGTGTTCCACCAGGGACTCGAGGGCCGCTACGACGGTGTTCTCTCGCTGTACCACGACCAGGGGCATATCGCGTCGAAGACGGTGGACTTCCACGGCACCGTCTCGGTCACGGTCGGCCTGCCGATCCTGCGGACCTCGGTGGACCATGGCACGGCGTTCGACATCGCGGGCACCGGGCAGGCGTCGCACGAGACCATGGTGGCCGCTTTCCGTGCTGCCGTTGAACTCGCGCCCTACGCGCCCCGGCTGCGTGCGGCCTACCCCGGGCAATGAACGCGCGGGAACGCAGGGCCAAGCTGCTCGTCGAGGTCCGCGGCGGCGCGGGGCACATCCAGGACCTGGCCGACCAGTTCCGGGTGTCGCCCTCCACGATCCGCCGCGACCTCAGCGTCCTCGCCCAGGACGGGCACGTGGTGCGGACGTACGGCGGCGCGGTCGAACGCAGCGTGCGGGACAAGAACGACCTGCACGCGGCCGAGAAGGAGGAGATCGCCCGGGCGGCCGCCGAGGTGGTCCAGGACGGTGAGGTCATCGTCCTGGACGCCGGCACGACCACCGGGCGGCTGGCCGCCCACCTGGCGCATCGCGAGCTGACCGTGGTCACCAACGGGCTCACCGCGATCCTCGCGCTGGCCGAGAGCCCGGCGGTGGAGCTGATCGTGCTCGGCGGCCGGCTGCGGCAGCCGAACGAGGCGATCGTCGGCCCGACCGTGCTGGAGCAGCTGCGGCACATCGGAGCCGATCGTGTGTTCCTCGGCGCCGATGGGCTGAGCGAGCAACGCGGACTGTGTTCACCGAGCCTGGAGCAGTCGCACCTGAAGTACGCGATGCTGCATTGCGCACGGAATGCATACGTGCTGGCTGACCGATCGAAACTCGGGCACGAACCGTTCCATTACTGGACGCCGCTGGATCGGTCGCACACCGTCATGACAAACCTGTCGTAATCCTATTGAGATAAACATGAACCGATGACCGGTTCGATCCGTATCTCCCGGTACAGCGTCAGTCAGACGGGAGTGATCGAGTGCGACACAGTGTGGACACCGGTCTGTTCCAGAGAGCCGCGCACAGCCCGTCGTATTTCGAGCTCACCCGCGGAATGGGCGACGGTGGCCGGCAGATCGCGGATTTCTGCATCCCGTGCAACCCGTATTTCCCCACTCCCGAGATGTTCAACGAGCTCGCGAAGAACCTGGAAATGGTTCTCAAGTTCTATCCGAGCGACTCGGCCACCATCGCCGGCCGGCTGGCCCGCATCCTCCGGTTCAACCCGGCCACCCTCGCGATGTCCAACGGATCGACGGAACTGATCACCTGGATGGACCACCTGTGGTTCACCGAGAGTGTGGCCGTGCCGATCCCCACCTTCGGCCGGTGGACCGACCAGCCGATGGAGACCGGCAAGCGGGTGGACATGTACCCGCTGCAGGAGAACAACGACTTCGAGCTGGACATCGACTCGTACATCAACTTCATCCGGGCCCGCCGCTCGCGCGTGGCGGTGATCTGCAACCCGAACAACCCCGACGGCGGCTACCTGCCGAAACGGGAGATCATCCGGTTCATGGACGAGCTCGCCGACCTCGACCTCGTGGTCATCGACGAGTCGTTCATCGACTTCGTGGAGGTCGAACGGCACCCGTCGGTGGCGCTGGAAGCGACGATCCGGCCGAACGTGGTGGTGCTCAAGAGCCTGGGCAAGAACTTCGGCCTGCACGGCATCCGGTTCGGCTACCTCGTCGCCAACCCGGCGCTGGCCGGCAAGATGGCCAGGACCCTGCCGAAGTGGAACCTCAACTCGCTGGCCGAGACCGTGGTGTTCATGCTGGAGGAGCACGCCCAGGAGTACGGGGAGAGCCTGCAGCTGCTGGCGCGCGACCGCTACCGGATGGGGATGGAGCTGGCTCGCCTGCCCGAGCTGACGGTGTACTCGTCACAGGGGAACTTCCTGATGGTCAAGCTGGCGCCGGGGCTCGACGGGGTCGCGTTGCGCGACCACCTGCTCAGCCGCCATCAGGTCTTCATCCGCGAATGCGGCAACAAGCTGGGGATGAGCAGCGACTTCGTCCGCCTGGTCGTACGGCCGGAGCAGGACGTGGTCCGGCTGATCGACGGGATCCGGGACTTCACGAGGGCGAGATGGGACGGTCCCGCCCTCGTGCACAGCGTGTCCTAGCAGCGTCTCAGCAGGATGGAGGGCCGCGGGGCGCGGCTGCGGTCGCGCCCCGCGGGTCATCACGCCGGTGCGGGCGCGGGTTTGCGCGTCCGGCGCCAGGCCCCCACGATCAGCGCGACCAGGCCGAACAGCGGCAGCGTGCTGATCCCCCAGCTCAGCCCGAGCGGCGGCCCGGGCTGATCCAGCACCTTGATGCCTTTCAGCTCACCGACGCCGTGGCCGGCCGGACCGTCGATGGTGAACCGGAAGGTCCAGTCACCCTGCTGCGGCATGCTGAGCACGTCCAGTCCCCACACCTCGCGCTTGCGCGGGTGGCGGGCCAGCGGCTGCGAGCGCCGCTGCCGGCTGTCCGGGCCGTAGAGCATGGCCAGCCGGCCGGACTTGTCCGCGATGCCGCCGTCCGGCGCGAAGGTGAAGTCCAGCGACTGCATGGCCTTCAACGGCCACGTGCTGAAGCCGACCGTCACCCCATACGGGCCGGCCTGGACCCGTTCGGTGTGCACGATGTTGACCGGCTCGTACGCCAGGGCCGGTGCGGACGCCCCCAGCATCAGCCCGATCACGCTCAACAGCGCGATGACACTTCTACGCATTGACGGCCTCCGGTTTGAGCGCACGGAGCATCTCGCCGAAGCGGCGCCCCAGGAGTCCCGCGAGCGCACCGAAAACCGTGCCGACGATCGCGGTGACGATGATGGAGTCGTAGCCCGACACGGGATACCCGTAGATCAGGGCGTTCTGCAGCGGTGCGCACGCGGCGATGATCAGTCCGGCCAGCGCGCCGGTCACCCACACGGGCAGTTTTTCCAGCAGACCGGTGATCGCCGCGACGACGACCAGCACGAGCGGGACCATCGCGGGCAACGCGGGCACGCCCTGGGCGTAGTCACGCAACGGCAGGTCAATGGCGCTGGCGTAGGTCTTGGCAGCCCAGGGCGAGAAAACCCAGTACACGCCTTGCAGCACCAGCACGATCAGCGCAACCCACAGCCCGCCCCAGCGGCGGTCCAGCAGCCGCGTGGCCATGAACACGATCATCACCGACAGGAACGCGGCCCCCACGTCGACCGAGTCGATGATCCCGCCGGGCAGCGCCTGCAGGCCGATCGCGGTGACCATGCTGAACACCAGCAGGCTCGCCGCGGTGACGACCGCACCGATGACGCCCCAACGCTGTTCGCGCGCGGTGGCGAACACCATCGTGGACCCGACCATGGTGATCGAGATGGACAGCAGCAGGCCGATGTGCGGCGGCGACGCGATCACCGCGTCGAACCCGTACAGGCTGTGCCACCACATGTCCCACAGGCCGTACAGCAGGAACGAAGCCGCACCCGCGCCGGAGATCAGGTACCCGACCGGCGCCGCGAAGGTCCGGCCGAACACGCCGACCGCGCGGCCTCCCACGATCGGGTCGACTTCCTTGCCTCGCCGCTCGGCGGCTGTCGTCATCAGCACGACGATCAGGCTCGCCAGTCCGGAGACCGCGCTGCCCGAGTACAGCAGCAGGTGCGGAACCGTGAAGAACGTGTCCGGCCCGACGTCGGTGTGCCACTGGATGTCCCAGGTGAGCCCGGTGAGCGAGAGCAGCACCCCGCCCAGCACGACACTCGCCGGGACCAGGCCGCGTGGCACACTGCGCGCCTGCACGCCGGCAGTGGACGCGATGCTAGCCATGATCCTCCCCTTTCATTTGACCAGTAACGGAAAAACGACTTGTTCGGTGCCGCCGGAGGCGTGCAGCGACACGGTGATCTCCCACTGTCCCGGCATCGGCAGCTCGGTGTCCGCCGCGCGGTAGCTGCCCGGCGCCCCGGCCCCGGCCGCCACGACCGGGCTCAGCGCGTGACCCATCTGCGGCATCACGGGTTCCACCGTGACACTGTCCACTGTGGCCGGTTGTCCGGACTTGTCCGTGATCCTCAGGTCGAGCAGGTTGTTGCCCTGCTTGGGATCGTCGACCGACAGCTGGATGTTGTGCTTGGCGGTGTCCGCGGTCAGCACGGTCTCCTGGTTGCCGCTGGGCCACAACAGCCACGCGAGCAGGCCGAGGACCACCGCGGCCGCCGCTCCGAAAGCGAGTTTCATCCCTGCCCCCTCGTCGCGGGTACGTCGATGACCGACGGCACGGTCACGACGCCGTAGTCCCGTTCCACCTGGATCCACGTCAAATAGCGGCCGGGCAACGGGAACGTGTAGGTGAACGCGACGTCCGGCCCATAGGCCGCGACGCTCTCGTCCGGCTTGCCCGGCATCCCCGGCGTCACCGGGATCATCGCGTGCACGTGCGCCCAGATCGGCGCCGTCGCCGGGGAGTCGGTGACCGGGCCGACGACGATCATGTGCCCGGCCATGCCGAGCCACGGCTGCAGGTCCGCCGCGGCGAACCGCGCGGTGAGCGTGCTCGGCAGACCGGCCGCCTGCACCGACTTCACGACATCGGCCACGCCCTCAGATACACCCGATCCGGCGTTCTGGTTCGCGACCGAGGTGCGCAGCAGTTGCACTCCGCCACCGCGCCGGGCGATCTCCGCCGCGATCGCGTGAGTTCCGGCATCCGATGAGGCGACGCGGGCGCGGTACTCGCCGGGCGCCACCCGGATCGGGTGCAGATGCTGCATCTTGCCCTGGGGTGACACGTCGATCAGGTGCATCAGGGCGTTGTCGTGCACCAGCAGGTCATCGACGGGACGTCCGGTGGCGCCGTCGGTCAGCTGGACCACGAGATCGCTGGACTCCATCCGCCCCACCATGTTCACCGGCGGGCGCGAGAAGTCCACAATGGACGTTTTCTGGTACGGGTCGGCCCCTGTAGTCGGATCCAGCTGGGTTCCGAGTGGCGCGGGCTGCGGGATCACCGACGACAGCACAGCCGCGGTGACCGCGACCGCCAGGGCCGCGACCATCCCACCGGCAGGTACCAAGGCGAGCCCGGACCGGCCGAACACCGCCAGCAGCAACGACACCACCAGCAGGAGCCCGGCCACGACGAACCCTCCGTAGGCGGCTTTCTCCCACGGTGCGGTGACGTTCGCCGGGACGACGAACGGGATGGTCGCCACCTGACGGCCGTCGTCGAGAGCGAGTTCCCACGGCCCGTCCCGGTCCACCTGGAGCGTTGCCGGGGTGAAGGCGGGCTTGTCCGGGAGTGAGACCTCGGCGGAGCTCGCGCCCAGCCGGAGTTCCAGCCGCCCGGCAGGTGTGCCCTTGTGGGTGACGATGTCGACGTGGACCGGACCGGGGATCTCGTCGACCCGGCGGATGATGACGGTGAGCTCACGGTCGCCGAGCGTCTGCGCGACCTGGATGTCCGCGCCGGCTTGGGCACCGTCGGCCAGTGCTGGGGTGGCTCCACCGAGCACGGCCCCCAGCACGCACAGCGCGATCAACAAGGTACGCATCGCGGTCAAGGTATCGACGCGGGTTGACCGAAATCGTCACGTCAGAGGTGGAAATCGGGTCCCCTGTACGGGGGAGGGACGACCCCGGCCGGGCGGGATGACCCTGAGCCCGGCTTCAGGGAGGATCCAAGGCGATGCTTACCACCAAAGAGTCCCTGAAGTGGCAGTCGCTGCTGGTCGCGGTGTTCTGCGTGCTCGTCGACGGGCTCAACATCGTGCTCCATGGGCTGACCTCGGCCACCTCTTGGGGAATTCTGGTGGCCACGGTCTGTGTCGACGCCGCCTTGGGCGGTGCCGCCCGGCACTCGGGCTGGGTCGCCTTGGCGCACTCCATCGTCCGGGTATCCGTCGCCACGGTGTCCACGTCAGCCGCCAACGAGTCCGGGATGCTGATCGCTGCCTACCGCGCGGGCGCCTGGCTGACCGGGTTCGCCGCGTTCGGAGCGCTGGGCGTGATGGTCGCGGCCGGAGCCGCCTGCCAGCTGCTGTATGGCGGCCGGCCCGATCTGATCGTCATCCTGGCAGGCAAGCTCGCGGTCCTGCCGTGGCTGGTCGGTCGCTACACCACGGCCAGGCGTGCGTACCTCGCACAAATGGAGCAGCGCTCCGAACTGGAGCGCCGGGACGCGCAGGCGGCGGTCACCAAGGCGATCGCGGAGGAACGAAGCACGATCGCCCGCGACCTGCACGACGTGATCATGCACCACGTGAGCGCGATCAACCTGCACGCCGGGGCCGCACGGCTGGGGCTGAACAACGGCAACGGAAAGCTGGAGGCGTCCCTGCGTTCGGTCGAGACCGCGAGCCGCTCGGCCATGGTCGACATGCGCCATCTCCTGGACGTCCTGCACGGCGACAACTCCGACGGCGCCCGCCAGCCCGGGCTGGGCAACCTGGACGAACTGTTCGAGGGTGTGCGCTCCACCGGGCTGCCGGCCCGGCTGCGGGTGTCGGGCACTCCGCGTGAGATCCCGGAGTCGCTGGACATCACCCTGTACCGGATCGTGCAGGAAATGCTCACGAACGCACTGCGCCACGGCGACCGGACCGGCGTCGACATCCACCTCGCGTATGAGCCGGACTCCATCACGGTGAGCAGCGATAACCCGATCGGGCAGAATTCCGAGCCGGGCGCGGCGTCCCGGCGCGGTCTCGCCGGGATCCGCAACCGTGCCAGCATGTTCCAGGGCCGGACCGACTCGGGGGTCGAGCCGGACGGCCGTACCTGGCGGACCACCGTGACATTTCCCTTGGAGGCGCAATGCCCGTGACCTTGCTGCTCGCTGACGACCACGCGATGCTGCGGTCCGGGATGCGCGCGATCTTCGACACCCAGCCGGACCTGGACTGCGTCGCCGAAGTCGCCGACGGCCGCGCAGCGGTCGCCGAGGTCGCGCGCCTGCGGCCGGACGTGGCCGTGCTCGACATCCGGATGCCCAAGCTGGACGGGCTCGCGGCGACCGAACAGATCCTCGCCGCCCCGGCCAACCGCACCAAGGTCGTCGTGCTCACCACGTACGACAGCGACGAGTACGTCTACCGGGCGTTACGCGCCGGTGCGAGCGGGTTCCTGCTCAAGAGCCTGCCGCCCGAGGAACTGATCTCGGCGATCCGGGTGGCCGCCCGCGGGGACGCGCTGATCGATCCCTCGGTGACGCAACGGCTGATCGCCCGGTTCGCGACCAGCATCGCCCCGCCGCAGTTGCCGCCGGAACTGGAGCAGCTCACCGCGCGGGAGCGGGAGGTACTGCTGCTGGTCGCGGGCGCGCACAGCAATGCCGAGATCGCCGCGAAACTGCACGTGGGCGACGAGACGGTGAAGACACACGTATCCCGCGTGCTCGCGAAACTGGGGCTGCGCGATCGGGTGCACGCCGTGGCGTACGCGCACCTCAATGGGCTAGTTGATAACCAGCGGCTTGCACCGTGAACAGCTGCGCGTACTGACCGGCGGCGGCCATCAGCTCCTCGTGGCTGCCTTGCTCGACGACTTGCCCGTCGGACAACACAATCACCCGATCGGCGTCCCGGATCGCGCTCAGCCGATGGGAGATCAGCAGGCAGGTGCGGTGCGCGCCGTGCTGCCGGATCGCTGCGTGAATCTCCTGCTCAGCCATGGCGTCCAGGCCCGCGGACGGCTCGTCGAGGATCATCAGCTCGCGGCGGTCGCGGAAGAACGCGCGGGCCAACGCGAGCCGCTGCCATTGCCCGCCGGACAAAACTACTCCGTCCGTACCGTCCTCCCGGAAGAACATCCTGGTCAGCAGGGTTTCGTAGCCGTCCGGCAGGGACTCCAGCTTGGCGTGCACACCGGCCCGCCGCGCCGCCAGCTCGATGGCCGGACGGTCACCGATTCTGTCCACATCGGACAACGCGATGTTCTCCGCGGCGGTCATGTCGTACTCGACGTAGTCCTGGAAGATCGCGCCGATCCCGCGCCGCAGCTCGGCCGCGCCGACATCGCGGATGTCGGTTCCATCCCAGAGGATCGCGCCCTTGGTCGGGTCGTAGAACCGGCACAGCAGCTTGACCAGCGTCGACTTGCCGGCGCCGTTCCGGCCCACCAGCGCGACCGTTGTCCCATGGGGGATGAACAGGTTCACGCCCTGCAGCACCCAGGGGTGGTCCTCCGAGTACCGGAACCACACATCTTTCAGCTCGATGCCGTTTTTCATGGGCGGCAACGGGTTCGCTGCCCGCGTGGGGAGATCGGGTCCGGCGCGGACCACGGCGTCGTAGTGGTCGAACATCAGCAGGGCGTAGTGGGCTTTCGCCACGTCAGCGGCCATCGAGGCAAGTGCGCCCTGGACGCCCGCGACTGCGGCCACGAAGATCATCACGTCACCTGCGGAGAGCTGGCCGTTGCGGGCGCTGGACGCGGCCCAGATCAGCCCGCCCCCGGCGACGAGCGCGGCGAACAGCCCGAGGCCGGTCTGGATGACCGCGTGACCACGGTCGATCCTGCGTTTGGCGGCGTTGGCGGTCCGCCGGTCGGCCAGCATCCGGTTCCGCAGGAATCCGCCGATCCCGAACAGCCGCACCTCCTTGGCGATGTCCACAGTGGACAGGAGCGTGGCGTAGAACAGCTCGCGGCGCTCGATCGGACCGACATCCCAGAACATCCGCGCCCGCCGCCTGGACAGCACGATCTCCGCGACCAGCGTCGGCACGCCGGTCACCAGGACCAAAACGCTCATCATCGGGCTCAACAGGAACAACGAGGCCAGCATCCCGGCAACCGTGATCGTCGATCGGGCCAGTCCTAGAAACCCGTCGACAACGTCCCCGGCCGTCGAATCGGTCGTCTGCTGCGCGAGCCGCAGGCGATCCAGAAACCGCGGATCCTCGAACCGTGCCAGCCCCACGAACCTGTCGACCGCGCTGAACAGCCGATCCTGCGCGACCAAACCCACTTTCCGGTCAAGCTCAGACCGCAGGTACTGGATCAGCGTCGGCACGCTCGCAGTAACAGCGCCCGCCAACGCCAACCCCGCGGCGAGCGCCACAACAGGCCCACCACCCACAACACCATCAACAACAAGCTTTGTCAGCCAGGCAACTCCGATCGGCAGCACACCACTGATCACCGTCAACACCACGAACGACACGACCGTGCCGCCTGTAGCCCGCACGGCAAGCCCTACAGCTCTCCCGGCCCGGCTCATTTCGTTGCCAGGTAGCCGACGAGACCGGGCGGGAACCGCATGCCGGAATAGCTGTCGAAGGTCGTCGCGGTGAAGCCCGCGTTCTCCAGTGCCGCAAGAACTTCCGCGGGCTCGCACGTCAGCACGACATGGCGTTCATCGCTCCGCCGATAGTCCGCCCCGACCTTCCGGAACACGGTGATGTCCCTGGTCAGGCTGGTCTCGTCCGAGGTGGTGCGGACGATGAGCGTCCATTCCCGAGTGTCCCGGCTGAACATCTCGTCCGCACCGCCGGCCGGGGCGTTCAGGTCGAACATCAGCACGCCACCAGGGATCAGCGCGTTGTGGATCCGCTTGAACAGCCCGCTCAGCTGGTCGAAGGTGTTCCGCGTGTCGAAGGTGTACCCGAACGACTGACCTACACACGTGACAGCCACACAATCGGGTAGATCCACGTCCAGGAAGGAACCCACGATGAAGGCGGCATCCGGAACCGTCCGCCGGGCGATATCGATCATGTCCGGGGACAGGTCGACACCGACCGCCTCGTACCCGGCCGCCAGCAGTTCGCCGACCAGGATCCCGGTGCCACAGCCAAGATCGACGACCCGCCCGCTGCCGGGCAAGCGAGACAACACATCCGGCACGGCCAGCCGGACGAAGTCGCTGTGCCCGGTCAGATGGGCGTAGGCCATGTCCCGGCGGTAGCCGTCACGAGGCGGCACTCGGCACCCCGGCCAGCTTCGTCCAGTCCTGCCCGCCGACGTGCCCGCGCGCGACCACGTTGTGCTCGCCGTCGACCAGGCAGAAGTACGGCAGCAGCCCGGGCGGGTCGAAGTCGGCGATCATGGACGACCGGCTGGCCGGCGCGGACAACACCGGGATGGTGATCTGGATGTTGTCCTCGTAGTCGACCTGCGCGAGCCACGATCGGGTACGTTCGGGACCCACATCGGTGACGAGCACTGTCTGCACGCCGTCCAGATCCGGCAATGTGCCCAGCGCCGACCGGCAAGCGTCACAGTTGGGTGAAACGAATACGAACAGCACCGCGTGCCCGGCGAGCATCGTGTCCGTCATCCCCCGGCCGGACAGCGTGAGCGCGTGGAACTTCGGCGCGGGCGAACCGATGGCCAGCGGATGCCCGTCGGACTCGCTGTGCTCGTTCGCCTTGATCCTGGCCAGGATCCGCAGCACGAGCACCAGGTTGATCAGGGTGAGCACGCTCAGCGCGAGCAGGATCATTCCGGTTTCACCACCGTCTCCACGACGTTCGCCAGGTTCGCGACGACCAGCGCCGCACCCGCCGCCACCACGACCAGCGCTAAAGCATCCATTGTGGACAATGTCACCGGCGCGACCACCAGGCCCGCGATCGATGTCCCGGCGAGAATGAGGTTCCGCACCACGTCGTACCAGGACACCGACCGCGGGCTCGCACCGAAGCAGTTGCAGGACACCGCCATGCCCCGAAGACGCACCCGCGCCAAGGCGGCCGTGTAGGCGACGAGCAGACCAAGCGCGACCATGAGTCCCGCCGTGATCGCACCTTCGACCGCGAATCCGGTGGCCAGCAAGGCGATCACCACGACCTCGGCAGCGAACAGGAGCCTCGCGACTACACCCGATTGCGTGGCGGGCACGATCTGAAATCGCTCGATCGTGTGCACGAAGCCCTTGAAGTCACGAACCTTGCTGAACGCCGACGCGAGGAAGGTCGCCAGGATCAGCGCCTGACTGAAGATCGTCATCATGTGCCTCTCCCAAGTCCTGCACGATGTCCCACAGCAGGGCCTCCTCCTCGGCGCCCGGATAGGTCACCCGCAGCCCGAGGTCCCGCGCCTGCACCCGGGTGATCGCGTGGTCATGCGCGTAGTAGCCGCCCACCAGCCGGTCCACCACGCTGCCGTCATGGTCCGGCAGCTGGAAGCGCAACAGCTCGGCAGCGGTCTCCCGGACCAGCCGGTCCGCGCGGTAGAACGCACCGAGCGTGCCCGGGAACACCTTGTGCGCCAACAAGGCCAGGACCTGCAGGCGATCCTCCGGCCGGGTGACCCCGAACCACTCCTCGGCGATCCCCCGGAACGCCCGGATGTCCTCGGCCGACATCACCGCCGGCTGCCCCTGAGACTCCATTCGCGGATCGAGCGGCCCCAGTTCCGCCAACGGCCCCAGCACCAACTCGTGCGCCGCCAGGCAGAGCAGCGTTCCCGCCGAACGAGCCCGGTGCGGGACAAGGATTGTCAACCGATCGGTGTAGTCGTGCAGCAGCAGGCCCAGTCGCCGGGCCGCCGACGCGGCTCCCCCGTTGCTCGCCAGCACCAAGTCCAGCCGTGGCACCCGGCCCACCGCCCGCAACAGCTCATAGAACTCAGCGGAGACGTTGGCGTCGAGCATGCCGTAGTAGGCCAGCGCGTGACTGCCGCGGGCCGATCCGAGTTCAGGCGCCCAGCGCAGCATCGCCGTTCCCTCCGCGCATCAGGCACGCGGCCATGGCCTCCGCCATCCGCAGCCGCGGAACGCGCTGCTGCACGAACAAGAACTGCCCGTTCGGGTTGATCTCCAGGAACACGTACCGGTCGTCCGGCGTGTGCACGATGTCGATCGCGCCGAAGTTCAGCCCGTACGACTTGGTCAGCCGCAGGCACCGGTCCTCGATCTCGGCGGGCAGCCTCGCCTCCCGGTAGGCGACCGGGACGTCGAACCGCCGGAAGTCCACCATCGTCTCCGGGTGCTCCTGCGACAGGATCTCCGCCGTGAAGAGCTCCTCCCCGATGACCGTCACGCGATACTCCGACCTCTTGTGAATGTATTCCTGGAACTGGCACGGCACCGCGCGCACGGAGTCCACAGTGTCCAGTGAAGTCAGCAGCGTCGTCGGCACGTACTTGTCGTGCTGGTGCGTCCGGGCCGAGAGGTACGGGTCGGTGAGCACCTTGTAGACCACCTGCCCGCCGCACTCGGCGTGGAAGTCCTTCACCGCCTGGGGATCCGTGGTCACGATCGTCCTCGGGACCTCGAACCCCAGCCGTGCCGCGCGCCGCAGCTGTTCGATCTTGTACCCGGCCCGGTGAATGTCGTCCGGGTGACTCACCCAGTAACAGTCGAGAGCGGACAACATTCCCCTGATCGCGTGATCGCTCTCCTCGATCGCGAACTCGCGTTGCTCGTCGGGCAGACCCGCGGTCATCCCGAAGGTGTTCGGTTTGCGCCACCAGACCGACACGACCTCATCCATCCGGATGGTCCGGCCGCTCGGCAGGATCTCGAGTTCCCCGGCCCAGTCCCGCTCGCGCAACGCCAGGCGCATGACCGTGTGGGCGGACACGTCACTGGAGTTGAGCCGGACCGGCTCATCGCCGAATTCCCGGATGAGCGCGATCAGCCAGTCCGCGTGCGCGTCGAGAACATCGGTGACGATCAGGATCCGGCTCGCCTCCACCGCGTCCCCCTCTACCTGTCAGCCGTAGTCACAGCGGTAGCAGGTGAACCCCGAAGGACACCCACCGTCGTAGACACAGGAGCTGCCGGTGGACCGGCACGCGGAATGGCGGGTGCCGCTCGTCACCTTGGTGCACAGCGCGGCACCCAAGGTGACCTCGCCGTCCGCGGCCCATACGAACTGCTGCAGCTCCTGGTCGTAGTACCCCAGACCGTCGTTGCCCGTCGTCTCGGTGACGGCGACGTCGAAAGCGAAAAGCTGAGTCATAGTTACCCTCCTTTCCTGACCCGGGACTCAGCGTGGTCTAAACCAGGGGAAGGGTCTTGTACGAATCCGAAGTCAGGGCGGTGAACCGGGCCGGGGTGCTGCCGGTGACGGCCTTGAACTCGCGCGACATGTGCGCCTGGTCGTAGTAGCCGCATTCGGCGGCGGTCCGGGCCGGCGAGTGCCCGGCCGCCAGCAGCCCGCGCGCATGCCGCACCCGGAACAGCTTCGCGGCCATCTTGGGCGACAAGCCGATCTGCTCGCGGAACTTGACCTCCAGCCAGCGTTGCCCGATGCCCGCGTGCTCGGCCAACGCACCGACCGAGATGCGTCCCGCTGTCCGGGACAGTTCCTTCCACGCGTCCACGACCTCGCCCGAACACGCGTGACCGTGGGTGATCCGGTCGCCGAGCATCGCCCCGATCTTGCGCAGATCCCGCTGCCGCCTAAGGCAGGCAAGCAGTTCCCTGGCCACGTCGCGTAACTCGACGACGGCATTGACGAGTTGGTACATCGGCACGCCGAAGATGCTGTAGGCCGCCCATGGCACCATCGAAACGGACAGAAACCGCCCAGGGCCACGGAAAACTCCGCCAACTGGCCTGGTGTGCAAGCCCCGCAACGGTTCGGCGAACTCCCGCACCTCGCCCGCCTGCCCCCAGTGACCGGTCACACCCAGCTGGAACGTGACCCGGGTGTCCGGGTACATCAGGAAGGGCTCGGTGGCAGTGCGGACGAACATGCTGCGGCAACACAGAATCCCGGCCGGTGAGCAGCGCATGGATCACCCCAGACGATGCGCCCCCGCCCGTCCATACTGCCGGATGATCCGGTCAGCCCGCAAAGGCCTCGAGCTCGGCGACCTCGTCCGCGGCCAGCTCGATGTCCTTCGCGGCCATGTTCTCCGCCAGGTGCGTGAGCGAGGAGGTCCCCGGGATGGGCAGCATCACCGGTGATCTCGCCAGCAGCCACGCCAGTGCGATCTGCGCTGGTGAGGCGTTGTGCCGTTCGGCGATCGTGGCGATCACCTTCTCCTGCTGATCGGTGATGCTGAACGGAAGTGGCGGCCGATCCGCCTTGAACATCCCTGCGGCCAAAGGGAAGTACGGCACGAACGCGATACCTTGCCGTGCACACTCGGCGAGCACATCCGCGGAGGCTCGATCGAACAGGTTGAACCGGTTCTGCACCGCCGTTACCGGTGCGATTCGTTGTGCCTGTTCGAGTTGTCGCACGGTCACGCCGCTGAGCCCGAGATTCCGGACGACACCGTCTCGCCGCAGCTCGGCAAGCGCCTCGAACGACTCCTCGAACGGGGTCTCGTCCGGCGCCAGCAGGCCGTCGCCGCTCGTTCGGAGGTAGACCAGGTCGAGCTGGTCCACGCCGAGCCGCGCCCGGTTGAGCGCGACCTGTTCACCCAGCTGGGCAGGCTTCGCGGCGGGGTCGAAACTGCCGTTCTGGCCACGGACTGCGCCGATCTTGGTCGCGATCCGGAGCGTCG